>CALFXQ010000260.1 GCA_937958285.1 uncultured Fusibacter sp.
ACAAAGAAAAACAAATACCTATTGCGATGATGACAGCGTACGATTATACCTCAGCACTACTCTGCGCGCGGGCGCAAGTGGATGTAATACTTGTGGGAGACTCTCTGGCAATGGTGATGCTGGGCCATACAGATACCCTATCAGTGACCATGGATGAAATGATTCATCATGTAAAAGCCGTGAGAAGAGGTGCGCCAGAAAGTTTTGTGGTAGCGGATATGCCCTATATGAGTTATCATATTAGCGTAGAAAAGACCCTCGAAAATGCAGCGAGATTTATTCAGCAGGGGCGTGCTAATGCCGTGAAGATCGAAGGGGGGACTCAGTTTTCCAATGAGATTACGGCGCTATTGCGGGCTCAAATTCCAGTGATTGGCCATCTAGGTCTCACACCTCAGTCTGTGAATGCATTTGGTGGATATAAAGTACAAGCTAAACAAAAGAGTGAGATTGTACAATTGATTGAAGAGGCCTTAGCCCTCGAGTCTTTAGGCGTATCTGCAATAGTATTAGAGTGCATTCCTCCAGATGTGGCTCAAGAGGTGACAGCGCGCTTAAAGATACCCACAATTGGCATAGGCGCAGGCAAGGGTGTGGACGGACAAGTACTTGTCTTTCACGATGCGCTCGGTCTATACGATCGCATTAAGCCAAAGTTTGTGAAGGCCTTTACCAATGGACACGAGGTGCTACTAGATGGCCTCAGCGCATATGTGGATGCTGTAAAGGCTAAAAGTTTTCCAGAAGCTCAACATCAGTTTGCCCCTGCAGAAATCGAATTAGACCACCTCTATTAAAGGAGTCATGTATGTTAATTATAAAGGATATTGAGAGCCTTAAGGCCTTTGTTGCAATGCATAAAAAACTTGGACATCGTTTGGGCTTCGTGCCGACTATGGGTTTTTTACACGAAGGTCATTTGTCGCTCATGACCATGGCAAAATCAGAGAACGATGTGGTTATAGCTAGTGTGTACGTAAACCCTACGCAGTTCGGGCCCAATGAAGATTATGATGCATATCCTCGAGATGAAAAGAGGGATACGCAGTTGATGGAGACTGTTGGAATTGATGCGTGTTTTTTCCCAGATAATGCTATGATGTATCCACACGGTTACCAAACATATATCGAGACCCAAGGGCCACTAGTTAAGAGACTATGTGGCGCAAAACGAATTGGCCATTTTAAAGGCGTGACCACCATTGTGGGCAAGCTTTTTAATCTCGTGCAACCAGATAGGGCGTATTTTGGTCAAAAGGATGCGCAACAAGTAGCTGTGATTCAACGCATGGTAGACGACTTGAACTTTCCTGTGACCGTTGTGCCCTGTCCAATTGTGAGAGAGGCGGATGGATTGGCGATGAGTTCTAGAAACAAGTATCTTCGTGCAGAGGCAAGACAACAAGCTCTGGTTCTAAAGCGTGCTTTAGATCGCGCACTGGAGCGCATTGCAATGGGCGAAAAGTCTGCAGAGCAAATTGAAAAGGCGATGCTATCGACAATTCTTAAAGCGGATAAAGCGCGCATAGACTATATCGATATTGTAAATAGAGATACTTTAGAGCCCATAAGCACGCTTCAGGGGCGGGTTTTAATCGCTTTAGCAGTCTTTATTGACGATACGCGATTAATCGATAATGTTTTTTTGGAGGTTTAATTATGCTAATTACTATGTTTAAAGGAAAGATTCACAGAGCGACAGTAACGGAGGCCAACCTCAACTATGTAGGCTCAATTACAATCGACGAAGATTTATTAGAAGCCTCAGGGATTTTACCCGGTGAAAAGGTTCAAATTGTGAATAACAATAACGGAGAACGCTTGGAAACCTATACAATTCCAGGAAGACGTGGAAGTGGTATTATCTGTTTAAATGGTGCAGCTGCCAGGTTGACGCAAGTGGGTGATATTGTAATTATAATCGCTTATGCTCAGATGACACCAGAAGAAGCGACAACTTTTGAGCCAAAGGTTGTCTTTGTAGATCGTTTGAACCGTATAGATGGCGTTGAAGAAAAGGAGCATCATGGTGATACACGAGGCTGCTAGTTGTTGAATATATTCAACGTTTAACTTGCTTGTCCCTTTATGGAAAGGATATTCAACATGCAGTCAGATAAACAAAATAAGACGCGCAAAGCTCGCAACAAAGACAAAGAAATACAAGCACTTGACCTTCCAAATTTCAGCAAGTTAGACCCACTCACATTAGAGGGGTGGATTGCACTTTTTTTCTGCGGTTATCTTTTGACCTGCATCGTTTTAATGTTGAGAATAAAGACTCCGGCCACGGATCTTGCATTTATTGAGCAAAGCTCAATAGGACTTAAAGGGGTGTTGTTTTTAGGAGGCATGGCCTTCTTTGCAATGGTGAGATACTTCTTTAGACAGGAAAAAATACTCTATATGAGTATTTCGGGATTGCTGATGCTCTGCGGTTTGCTTTTAATATGGGAATCACCAAAAAACATCTATTTTACAATCGGTGTAATGACCATAGTTTCAATTGTGTATGTATTTGTTCACTATAAATCAGATCTAATAGCTATTCGTTGGAATCTCAAGCCTTATATGGCGTGGATTATTTTGGGTGTCGCTTCATTCGCGGTAATGCTGATTATTGCTGCAGCGACCATCTATCGACACAAAACATTTGGCACATCTGCTTTTGATTTTGGTATTTTCGCGCAAATGTATGAATCTATGCGCACAACAGGTCTACAGACCACAACCATAGAAAGAAACAAATTGCTCTCGCATTTTGCCGTTCATTTTTCGCCTATTTTTTATGTGCTTTTGCCAGGATACTTTGTTTTTAGTACCCCAGAGTATCTGTTGGTCATGCAGGCCATTCTCATAGCTTCAGTGGGTGTCCCGGTATTTTTATTAGCAAGGAGATTTGAACTCGAAATTAAAAATGCCCTAGCGATAGCCATTGGAAGTATCATGCTACCTGCGCTCGTTGCGCCAACTTTTTTTGATTTTCATGAAAACAAATTTATTACAGTTCTGCTATTGTGGATGTTTTACTTCTATGAGACGAAGTCATATAAAAGAATGGCACTTTTTTTTGTGTTAGTTCTGATGGTAAAAGAAGATGCGCCAATATATTTGGCGATTTTTGGCTTTTACATTGCCTTTGCTAAGCGACAATGGCGTTTAGGGGGGGCAATTTGTGGGATTAGTGTGCTTTTGTTTTTCGGTATTTCCTATGGCATGAGCATTTGGGGTGAGGGTGTTATGGATCACCGCTTTAGTAACTTTCATCTCAGTGGTCAAAAGGGACTAGTTAGGGTATTAATCAACATATTATCTAATCCAATGTTCTTTATTGCGTCTCTGTTTAATGATAAAAAGTTTATTTATTTATATTATTTATTAGCGCCATTGCTCTTCTTGCCTTTCTTCACAAAAGATTGGAAGCGCATGTTGTTATTGTTGCCACTGGTGCTCAATATCATGTCTTCTTATCCTTATCTCAGTGAAATAGGATTCCAATACACTTATGCAATTGCAGCATTTCTTATTTATTTGTCGCTCATTAACTTAGCAGATCTGCACAAGAAATGGCAAGATATTGCGGCTGTTTTAATCGTATCATTGTCAATAGCATTTACCTTCACTGCAGTGGGCGATAATTTCACCATGTTCTTTAAGATTTACGAAGAGAATGAGCAAAAAATTGTAGCTACTAAAAATGCCCTTTCGCTAATACCAATGGGAACGAGTATTGGAACGGATACTTACTTTGCGCCGCAGCTTTACAGACAAAAGGAACTTTACTTGAATCCAGCACCAATGGATACCGATTATGTAATATACGATTTGCGTCGCGACCCAGCAGAACTTGAAGGACTTATGAAAGAAACTGAACAAAAGGGATATAATATCTTTTTAGAAGCGGGCTATATTCGCATTTATCAGAAGAACTGATTGTTTTTTTGATGTTTAAACAAAGAGGCCCTTTTGCAATGGCTAGTGAATGCATAAGGGCTAGTGTATAATTAGAGGGCAAAATCACTCAAGGAGTCACATAGATGATAGATAAAAGCATTCAAGGTTATGAAGAGGTGGTCGATGCCCTCTGCTTGAGAATTGACGATCAACACATTCAGATAAATGCCCCCATGAAACGGCATACGAGTTTTAAGATTGGTGGTCCTGCTGACATTATGGTAATTCCCGATTCAGAAGATGAAATTATCTACGCTTTCAGTGTACTGCGGGAAAGAAGCATACCAATATTTTTGATGGGCAACGGCTCAAATATTTTGGTGTCAGATCAAGGCATTCGAGGTGCTGTTATTAAGATTTCAGATGCCTTTAAAGGCATTAGAAGAGAAGAAAATACAGTGATTGCACAGGCCGGGGCATTGTTGTCGACACTTGCCAATTACGCTTTAGCTGAGGGCCTCGGCAATTTTGAATGGGCGAGTGGCATTCCCGGAACAGTAGGGGGTGCAATCTTTATGAACGCGGGTGCATATGGCGGCGAGATGAAAGATGTTGTCACTGCCGTAACGGTTCTAAACCGAGATGGACACGTACTGCGCCTAGATTCAGAACAGCTTGCATTTGGCTATCGCACCTCTGCGGTTCAATCTCACGATTGGGTAGTGCTCTCGGTGGAAATGGCATTGACGCCAAAGCCCATAGCGGA
>CALFXQ010000261.1 GCA_937958285.1 uncultured Fusibacter sp.
CACGATTATCCATCGCTTCTCCAGTACGACCATCTCTCACTACGAGCTTTCCATCTTTCGGGTAACCCGCTTCGTGCATTAACTCCATGATTCGATTCTCGCGTGCGCCATCAAATACCGGCGTGGCAACATACCAACCGAGTTTCTTAGCAGCAAGACCCAAGTGGACCTCGAGAACCTGGCCGATATTCATACGCGAAGGAACACCGAGAGGATTGAGAACTATTTGAATTGGCGTTCCGTCGTCGAGGAAAGGCATATCTTCGATAGGAAGGATCTTTGAGATAACACCTTTGTTACCGTGACGACCAGCCATTTTGTCACCAACGTTGATCTTGCGTTTTTTAGCGATGTAAACACGCACGAGAATATTGACTCCCGGCGGCAGTTCATCGCCATTTTCTCTTGTGAACACCTTGACGTCTACGATAATTCCGTTTTCGCCGTGAGGTACGCGCAAAGAAGTATCGCGAACTTCTCTTGCCTTTTCACCAAAGATAGCACGTAGTAGTCTCTCTTCAGCAGTCAGCTCTGTTTCGCCTTTTGGCGTAACCTTACCAACGAGAATATCTGATGGATTGACTTCAGCACCAATGCGAATGATGCCGCGCTCGTTGAGGTTCTTGAGGGCATCTTCTCCCACATTGGGGATGTCACGCGTAATTTCTTCAGGACCGAGTTTTGTATCGCGGGCTTCGGACTCGTATTCTTCTATATGAATAGATGAGAGTACGTCGTCTTTGACAAGTTCTTCACTCAAGAGAATAGCATCCTCGTAGTTGTAACCTTCCCAAGTCATGAAACCGACGAGTAAGTTTGCACCAAGTGCAATTTCACCACCCTCAGTTGAAGGACCATCGGCAATTACATCTCCCGCAGAAACCATCTCACCTTTAGATACAATTGGACGCTGGTTAATGCAAGTCCCTTGGTTCGAACGCTTAAATTTAAGCAATTTGTAGCGATCTTTTGTTTTTTGAGCCGTGCGAATGACAATTTCTTCTGCAGTAACAGACTCGATTACGCCAGCTTGCTTCGCGCGAAGCACCGCACCTGAATCTAGACCTGCAAGGTACTCCATACCAGTACCAATGATTGGCGCTTGTGCTTTAACGAGCGGTACAGCCTGACGTTGCATGTTCGAACCCATTAGGGCACGGTTAGCGTCATCGTTTTCTAAGAACGGAATCATTGATGTTGCCACAGATACCATTTGCTGTGCCGCGATTTCCATATAGTCGATTTCACTAGCTGGGAACTCGGCAATTTCTGCTTTTCTTCGACCAACAATTCGATCTTTGACAAAGCGACCATCTTCGCCAATGGGTTCAGTTGCAGGCACCACAGTAGCACGTTCTTCGATATCGGCAGTGATATAAGAAATGTTCTTTGTGACAATGCCCGTCTCGCGATCGATTACGCGGTATGGCGATTCGACAAAGCCATATTCATTGACGCGTGCAAAGATACTCAAGTTGCCAATTAGGCCGATGTTTGGACCCTCTGGCGTCTCAATAGGACACATACGACCATAGTGAGAGTGATGCACGTCTCGAACTTCGAAGCCCGCGCGCTCTCTAGAGAGACCACCTGGTCCAAGTGCGGATAGACGTCTTTTATTTGTAAGCTCTGCAAGCGGATTTGTTTGATCCATGAACTGTGAAAGCTGTGAGCTGCCAAAGAACTCTTTAATTGCAGCAGCAACTGGACGAATGTTGATTAGCGCCTGTGGCGTTATAGAATCCATATCTTGAATAGTCATACGCTCGCGCACAACACGCTCCATACGCGATAAGCCAATTCTAAACTGATTCTGCAACAATTCACCAACAGAACGAATACGACGATTGCCTAAATGGTCGATATCGTCTGTATTTCCTAACCCGTGTGGCATATTGAGAATATAGCTGATTGAAGCAATTACATCGTCTACCAATATATTCTTAGGCACAAGTTCATTTTTTCGTTCTAAGATCAATTGACGACGCGCTTGTTCGTCGCTAGTTGTTTCTAATATCTCTTTAAGTACTGGGTAGTACACTTTGCTTTCGATCTTTACATTGCTAATATCTACAAACTTATTAATGTCTACAAATTGATTGCCAATAACTTTTACTTCTTTATCATCATCACCGTAGACGTGAACAAACTGTAAGCCTGTATCGTCGATTTCGTATGCCTTCTTGCGTGAAATCAGCTGACCTTCTTCGATAAGCACTTCACCCGTATGAGGATCTATAATCGCCCTAGAAGCTACACGGCCATCGATACGATTTGAAAGGGCCAGTTTCTTAGTGAACTTGTAACGACCGACTTTTGCCAAATCGTAGCGCTTTGGATCGAAGAACAAAGAATTCAGTAAACTCGATGCACTGTCAACTGTAGGGGGTTCGCCTGGTCTCAACTTCTTATAGACCTCGATCAAACCTTCTTCTACCGATGAAGCACTGTCTTTGTCGAGTGATTTGAGTAAGCGCTCATCGTCGCCAAAGAGTTCTAAAATCTGCGCATCTGTGCCTATTCCCAGCGCACGCACAAGAACTGTTACCGGCAATTTACGCGTACGGTCGATACGTACAGAAACCACATCGTTGGAATCTGTTTCGTACTCTAACCATGCACCTCGGTTTGGTATAACAGTTGTAGCAAAAAGCTTCGTTCCTGTTTTGTCAATCGATTCGACGTAGTAAGGACCAGGTGAACGCACAAGCTGTGATACAATAACACGCTCAGCGCCGTTGATAATAAATGTACCTTTGTCAGTCATGAGCGGGAAATCGCCCATAAACACCTTCTGTTCTTTCACTTCACCAGTTTCTTTATTGATGAAGCGCAATTGAACCTTCAGGGGTACTGCATAATTTGCATCGCGTTCTTTACATTCTTCGACATCGTACTTTGGCGTCATTTCCAATTCGTAATCGACAAATTCGAGAATGAGATTGCCAGTGTAATCCTGAATGGGTGAAATATCCTGGAAGGCTTCCATTAAACCTTCTTCGAGAAACCATTCGTAGGATTTCTTTTGAACCTCAATAAGGTTCGGCGTTTCCAACAGCTGTTCCACGTTGGAGAAGCTCATGCGTGTACGTCTACCCAACTGTATTGGTTGCGGCATGTCCAGTCACCCCTTGTCTTAATCGTGCATCGGTCAATATGTTAAAGAAATTTAATATTTCTTTAATAAACGCTTAAGCGGTTGAAAAAACTCAATTGTTAGCAATTTGAAGGATATATTTCAAGCTCCAAACGCAAAAAAGACGCTATTTCACCACTTTAGACCATACTTATGGCATTTTAGAATCATATCACATGGACCATGGCGCGTCAAGCACTTATAGCAATTTTCATACCAAAATAAAAAAGGACATCTTTTGGATGTCCTTTTTTGCACTTTAAGCAATTGCTTACTTAAGTTCGATGTTAGCGCCAACTTCTTCAAGCTTAGCTTTCATAGCTTCAGCTTCTTCTTTTGGCAAGCCTTCTTTAAGAACGCTTGGTGCGCCATCTACAACGTCTTTAGCTTCTTTGAGGCCAAGACCTGTCAATTCACGAACAACTTTGATAACGTTGATTTTCTTTTCACCAGCGCTAGCAAGGATTACGTCGAACTCAGTCTTCTCTTCAACTTCAACTACAGCAGCGCCAGCAGCAGCTACAGGAGCAGCAGCAGATACGCCGAACTCTTCTTCACAAGCCTTAACGAGTTCGTTAAGTTCGAGAACAGTCATCGCTTTGATGGTTTCAATAATTTGATCTTTAGTCATTTTACACCTCCGAAAAATTTAAGTGAATTATGCTTGTTGCTCTTTCTTCTCTGCAATGTTCTTAATAAGATAAGCAAAGTTAGAAATTGGTGCATTGAAGCTGCCAAGTAATTTGGCAATAAGTACTTCTCTGCTTGGGAGATCTGCGATCTCCTGAATGCCCTTCACATCAAAGTAGGTGCCTTCTACAATACCAGACTTAAGCTCGAGAGCTTTAGCTTTTGCAGAAACTTCTTTGAGGACTTTTGCGGGCTTAACGGGATCGTCGTAACCAAACGCAAACGCGTTAGGACCAACGAGATCGTTAGCAAGGGCTTCGAATGGCGTACCTTCTGCAGCGCGTTTTACGAGGTTATTTTTGTAAACCTTGTAATCGACACCAGCAGCACGGCATGCATTGCGCAGTTCAGTTGCCTGTTCTACGTTGATACCCTTGTAGTCGACAAGAATCAAGGATTGAGCGCGATCGAGTTTCTTGCGAATCTCAGCGACAACTTCCTTTTTTACGTCGAAGTTCTTAGACATCTGTCCACCTCCTTGTTTCTATTCAGTAAAAAACCTCTTTGCTTTAGACAAAGAGGCAGGATTATTCAAGGTGTAACATCTTGAGATGTTCTGAATAAGCACTGGTCTCGGTAGGATTTTTAAGCAATGCCCCTACTGTCTTTGGCCGGTTTTTCACTTGATGAGTATATCAGAGAGAAGTCATTAAGTCAACAACTTCTCTTGTTTATCTTTAATTAGAATTTTGCTGCGTTTAATCTGACGCCTGGGCTCATTGTGCTAGCAATTGTTACGCTGCGAAGGTATGTGCCCTTTGCCGCTGCTGGCTTAGATTTGACAACTGCGTCAACAAGTGATTTCATGTTTTCGAGCAGTTGATCGTCTCCGAATGACAATTTGCCGATTGGGCAGTGAACGATATTTTGCTTATCTAAGCGGTATTCCACTTTACCAGCTTTAATTTCGCGAACCGCACGTTCAACGTCAAATGAAACAGTTCCAGATTTTGGGTTTGGCATGAGGCCTTTAGGACCAAGCACACGACCCAATCGACCAACGAGACCCATCATGTCTGGCGTCGCAACGATAACATCGAAGTCAAACCAGTTTTCCTTTTGGATCTTATCAATCATATCTTCTGCGCCGACAAATTCTGCTCCTGCATTTTGAGCTTCCGTTGCCTTTTCACCCTTAGCAATTACTAGGACGCGCTTTGTTTTACCTGTACCGTGTGGCAATACCATTGCTCCACGCACCTGCTGGTCTGCGTGGCGACCATCTACACCAAGCTTGATGTGAAGTTCTACTGACTCATCGAACTTGGCTGTTTTGAAAGTTCTCAAAACTTTGATTGCTTCATCTGCATCGTGCAGTCTTAGCTTATCAAACGCCTTAAGATTATCTAGGTGTTTTTTACCTGCTTTAGCCATGTTTTTCCTCCTTGTGGTTGTTGGTGGCAAGCCTCCCACTACAACTATGAAATGCTTATTCTTCGACGACAACACCCATGCTGCGCGCTGTGCCAGCGATCATGCTCATTGCCGCTTCAATGCTTGCTGCATTAAGGTCAGGCATTTTTGTTTCAGCAATTTCGCGAATTTTTGCTTGAGAAATCTTAGAAACTTTTGTTTTGTTTGGTGTACCTGAACCACTCTCAATACCACATGCCTTTTTAATCAACACTGCTGCTGGCGGTGTTTTTGTGATAAATGTGAATGATCTGTCCTGATAGATCGTAATGACAACAGGAATAATGTATCCAACTTTGTCAGAAGTCTTAGCGTTAAATTCTTTACAGAACTGCATAATGTTAACGCCGTGCTGACCGAGAGCTGGACCTACTGGGGGAGCTGGTGTCGCTACGCCTGCTGGTAGCTGAATCTTAACCATACCCGTTACTTTTTTAGCCATCGTTGCACCTCCATATAATGCTTAGCCAACTGTTCTCTACCTAAGTAGAGTTATGAGATGCTTAGAGCTTCTCAACTTGATTGAACGCCAATTCAACTGGGGTCTCCCTACCGAACATGTTGATCTTTACAATCAGAGTCTGTTCGTCTAAGTGAATCTCTTGAACATCACCTTCGAATGATTCGAAAGGACCAGAGATAACTTTGACCAATTGACCCACAGCCATGTCAAATTCAAGTGTCTTCTTTTCGAGACCCATTGTCATGACTTCATAATCCGTCAGGGGTACCGGTTTGGAAGCCGGTCCGACAAAACCAGTCACACCACGTGTGTTACGTACCACATACCAAGATTCATCAGTCATATACATTTTAACAATTGTATATCCCGGAAAAATCTTGCGTGATTTGACTTTCTTTTTGCCATTCTTGATTTCCGTCACTTCCTCGGTAGGTACGGCAACCTCGAGGATTATGTCCTGCATGCCTCTGTTTTCAACGATTTTCTCGATATTGGCTTTTACCTTGTTCTCGTGTCCAGAGTAAGTATGGACGACATACCATTTCGCTTCAGACATAATGTGGCGCTGCAAAAACTGCAGCTTCCTCCTTACCTTATTACAGTTGAATCAGAAAAGTGATTGCGTTTCTGAAAGCAAAGTCAAACATCCAAATACCAAGGGCAGCAAGTCCACAAAACACAAGCACTACGATCTCGTAGTTCACCAGCTCTTTGCGTGTTGGCCAGATGACTTTTTTCAGTTCAGAGACGACACCTTTGAAATACTTCTTACCAGATTTTTGCTGTACAGCTTGCGTTTGTGTGCTCATCTTCTACCACCTTTAAACAATTATTTCGTCTCCTTGTGCTGTGTGTGCGTTTTGCAGAATCTGCAGTACTTCTTCATTTCGATTCTGTCTGGAGTCTTTTTCTTGTTTTTAGTTGTATTGTAGTTTCTTTGCTTGCATTCAGTACACGCTAAAGTTATTTTCACTCGCATTAGCTTGACACCTCCTACAACAGTGTATATAAATGGGCCCCCTATGGGCACATTATATCCATAATAATGTCACTTAATTAATCTATCACGTTTCAAATGGCATGTCAACACAATTGAAACGCTCTTAAAAACCCTTTGACGGCAAGCGCAAAGGGTGGACGTTAGTAATGAGTATACAAGTTTCTACCCAAAATGTAAAGGGGTAAATAGAGACATTCTTGCAATAATTATCACTAAGTCGATCACTTCTGGAAAACAAAACACAAGCGCAGTTTCTACTGCGCTTGTGTTGCAACTTCGCAATTGGAAGCTTATTCGATGATTGATGCTACCGCGCCAGCGCCAACTGTACGGCCGCCTTCACGGATTGAGAAGTTCAAACCTTGCTCGATTGCGATTGGTG
>CALFXQ010000262.1 GCA_937958285.1 uncultured Fusibacter sp.
AAGCAAAGAAGCAAAGAAGCAAAGAAGCAAAGAAGCAAAGAAGCAAAGAAGCAAAGAAGCAAATGAATTAATAATTGAGGTTTAATAAGGTAGAAAGCAGTAAACACCCCCTCTAAGGGCATCATTTGATCTAGATGCTTTTAGAGGGGGTGTTTGATTATTTGCCAGGTGTTACAGGTAATAGTCTCTCACTTCAAAGCCCTTTTCTTGGAGTTTGTTTACAATTTTAAGGACATCTGGGGCATCAAAGCGAATAGAAATTTCTTGTATGCCAAGTACTTCCGTATCGAGTGCGACGACATTCATAATATTGCCGTCATACTTTGAAATGATTTCTGCGATGCGGCCGAGCGTGCCTTTAAAATTGTCTGTGAGAATCACAACTTTAGAGTACTTGAGTCCGTAAATTTTTGTGAGGATGCCAAACAGTGCATTTTGCGTGACAATGCCTTCGAATATACCATTTGCATCGACAACGGGCACAAAGCGCTGCTTGTATTTAAAGAAGATTTCGGCAGCTTCTTCGATTAATTGATCTGCGGTGACGGGCTCTAGGGTCTCGTGTATAAAGTTAGAAACGGGCTGATCTAAAAAGAGGCTAAAATCCGCTTGCCCACTTTTATGGAAGGCATCGTAAAGATATTGTTTTGACAGATAGCCCACAAACTTCTGACCATCGAGTACAGGTAGCGATAGAAAGCCATTGGCTTCGATTGTGTCAAAGGCTTCTTGTGCCTTTTGATGGCGTGTAAGGGGTGTAAGAGCGCTTAGTGGCGTCATAATGGCGCGAACTTTCATGTGTGGTCTCCTTTTCGCATATGTAGGGATGTTCCCTTCCATATATGCCCTTTTGAACCCACTTGAAACATTAACTAATTGGAATACTCTAAGTCCTTTATTGCACTGTTAATGCTTTTAGCAACTGGGGGAGTGCCTGCTCGAGCATCGATTTTGGACATGCGAGATTAATGCGAATATGCCCTTGTCCTCCTTGACCAAAGCCAATGCCCTTATTGACGGCAAGACCGGCTTTAACAAGTTGCTCTTGTAAGAGGTCGTCGTCGCCAATGTAATGATCGACCTTCATCCAAAGTAGATAGGTGGCTTCGAGTGGCGAGATGCGAACTTTTGGCAAATGCTTCTCGCAGTATTCGCGCACTAATTGCTCGTTGTTCTGGATATAGCGGATTAATTGATCAAGCCAAGGCCCGCCTCCAGTAAAGGCCGCCTCTGTAGCTACTAAACTGAAGCTATTGTTGCGCTTGATATCGAGCCTTTGAAGTCCATCTTGAAGTATCGCGGAGTCTTCGGGGTTCGTACAAATGACAAAAGAGGTTTGGAGACCAGCTATGTTAAAGGTTTTACTTGGAGCGGCAAGGGTGGTTGTAATGCTAGCAATTGCATCTGATAGGCTTGCGATGGGAATATGCTTAAATGGTGGCATCACTAAATCGCAGTGAATTTCGTCGGAGATGATGCGAACATCGTATTTAATACAAAGATTTCCGAGTGTAATGAGCACATCTTTTTCCCAGACTTTTCCCACGGGGTTATGAGGATTGCATAAAATTAAGAGCTTTGGCCGATGGGTGACAAAGATTGATTCTAGTGCCTGAAAATCCATGTGGTAGCACCCACGATCATCGCAGTGCAAGTCATTGATTATAGGCCTTCTCTGACGCTCGACAATTTTTTGTTTGAAGGGAAAATAAACGGGCTCTTGAATGACAATGCCATCGCCGATAGTTGTTAAGCCATCGATAAGTAGACTCAACGAGGCGATTACGCCAGGGGAAAAGATCAGTTGCTCTGGCTGTAAATGCCATTGATGGCGCTGCTTGTACCATGAAACAATGGCGTTAAAGTAGCTCGGACTTCTGTACATGTAGCCATAAATCCCATGGCCGGCCATATTGTCGATGGCCTGCTTAATACATGGCGCTACCTCGAAGTCCATGTCGGCAACCCAAAATGGGGTTAAGTCGTTGGTGCCAAAGTTCACATCCATCTCGCGCCACTTTGTAGAGTAAAAGGGTCTTCTATCGATAAGGCGATCAAAATCGCTGTAAACGTAGTCGGTGGAATCGAGTTTTTTAAGGGCTTGAGCTAGGTCTGAAATCAGGTCTTGTGCATCTTCAATGCCCACTGAAAAACGCAGGAGGCAATCTGTGATACCAAGCCTATTGCGATATTCTATGGGCATCTCTGCATGAGTCTGGGTGCAAGGATAGGTGATTAAACTCTCAGTGCCACCGAGACTTTCGGCAAAGCGAATAATCTGAAGGGCTTGTAATACAGTGGCGCATGCCTCGGGGCTTTGAAGTGTAAAGGAGATCATGGCTCCATAGGGTTGATGGCGTTCGATTCCTGGATAGTTCAACGAAGCCACCATAGGGTGGCCTTTTAGCCACTGTGCGATGCGATAGGCGCTTTCGCATTGGTGCTTGATGCGAAGACTCAACGTTTTTAGACCACGCATTAAGAGCCATGAATCTTGGGGACCTAGAATTGCCCCTGTGGACTTTTGAATATAGGCCATTGCCTCGGTGAGCTCGGCACCCTTGGTCATTACAGCACCTGCGATGACATCGTTATGTCCGCTCAAATACTTGCTGGCACTGTGTATGACAATATCCGCACCCATTTGCAAAGGCTGTTGATAAACAGGTGTTAAAAAGGTGTTATCCACAATAGAAAGCAGGCCATGTGCTTTGGCAAGGTCGATAATCCGTTGGGTATCTGCAACTTTTAGCATTGGGTTTGTTGGGCTTTCAAAGAAAATAGCAACGGTATTCCCTTGAATTGCTGAGGCCACGGCCTTGAGATCGCTAGTATCTACAAAGGTTGCGGTGAGCCCAAACTTGCTAAAAATCTGATTGAAGATACGATACGTGCCGCCGTATGCATCTTCGGTGACCACAAAATGATCGCCGCTTTTAAAATATGTAAGTACTGCTGTTATGGCGGCCATACCTGAGGCAAAGGCAAATCCGCCATCGGCGCCCTCTAAAGAGGCGAGACCTTCCTCGAGGGCAAGTCTTGTGGGATTGCTAGAACGGGAATAGTCGAATCCCGTTGATTGACCGAGGGCGGGGTGCTCAAAGGTAGCTGATTGGTGGATGGGCATGCTGATTGCACCCGTGGCTGGATCTCTTCCAGTGCCTAGTTGTGCAAGTCTCGTTTGTAGGTGCATTTTGTGTGACATGTGACCTCCTTGAAACATCCTAGAATTCTTCTTTTATGATATAGTATATGTTGGCAAGAAAAATTTCTACAGCTTTGGCTGTTATATATCACAGCTGCTTGGAGGATAAATGGCAATAAGCTTAGCATTAATTGGCGTTTTAGGTCTTTTATTTCATACACTGACGACAAAAGCCAAGCTACCCGGTTTTTTAGGTCTTATAATCCTGGGCATTTTATTGGGTCCCAGCGTATTTGGCGCCCTAGACCCAGAGCTGCTCAAGGTATCTGGTGAGTTTAGAAAAATCGCTCTGATCGTGATTTTACTTCGAGCGGGTTTGGGGATTAGCAGAGACGATTTAAATGCCATTGGCATTACTGCCCTTTTAATGAGCGTGATACCAGGGGTATTCGAAGGCATAGCAGTGATGATGGCCGCGGTGTGGATTTGGCATTGGTCATGGATTGAAGCTGGGATGTTGGGCTTTGTGCTCGCGGCGGTTTCGCCTGCTGTGATCGTACCTGCAATGTTAAAATTGCAATCTGAAGGATTTGGTAGTGCCAGACGCGTGCCAACCATGATCTTAGCGGCAGCCTCCATTGACGATGTGGTGGCCATTACAATCTTCTCTGGCTTTTTAGGCTTATACCACGGAGCGGGTTCGGGAATTGGAATGTCCTTAACCATGATGCCGGTGGGCCTAGTGTTAGGTGTACTTTTGGGATTACTATTTGGTTGGCTACTCGCTAAGTCCTTTGAGCGGTGGCACATTCGAGATACAAAAAAAGTACTCTATTTAGTTGGTGTTGCCATTTTAATGACGGCCATAGAAGAATTAGTCAGTGATTGGATTCCCCTAGCAAGCTTGATGGGGGTCATGGCCATGGGTCTTGTACTCCTCGAGATGCGACCACAGGTTGCAAAGCGACTTTCAGAAAAGTTCTCGAAAGTTTGGATTTTAGCAGAAGTACTTTTATTTGTATTGGTTGGGGCCCAGGTCAATGTGAATTTAGCGCTCACTAGTGGTATTATCGGTCTCGGTCTATTGCTATTGGGGCTTCTTGCGAGAAGTGCAGGCGTATTGCTTGCTACATCTCGAGCAAGGATGCTCAGGGGCGAGCGCATGTTCTCGGTGGTGGCCTTTTGGCCAAAGGCCACAGTGCAAGCAGCTATTGGGGCGGTACCGCTAATGGCAGGCGTTCCACAAGGCGAGATGATTTTGGCGATTGCTGTGCTCGCGATTCTCGTAAGCGCTCCCTTGGGCGCTGTAGCCATTGAGGCCACAGGTCGACGCTGGCTAGAGAGACAACCTGCGGATTGATACGAAATTGGCAAAAATATTAAAAATATATTAATAAAAGACATATATAGGATTCCATTTTTAACCTGTGCTAAAATAAATGCGTAGTAGGGTGTCATTCTTTGAAACATTTTGCTCAAAGATTCGTCTAATGCTAATGATAGATAACAAAGGTGGTGACGTGATGCAAGACGAGAAGGGCAAGGTCATAGACAAGCCCAGAGAAGTGTTGGTAAAAATCAGGGAATTAAAAAAGATATATACAATAGGAAAAGAAAAAGTACGCGCGCTAAATGGCGTGGATTTAGATATTTACAGGGGTGAAGTGATTGTTATTCTTGGAACCTCAGGATCTGGAAAATCGACGTCATGCGGGGCC
>CALFXQ010000263.1 GCA_937958285.1 uncultured Fusibacter sp.
TGAACGTATGGCTTCTCGAATGAGAACAATACTCTGATGCCATATGGTATCATCGAGGCGAAACCAAAGGGTGACTAAAAGCCACATCATCGGGTAGAAAAAGCGTTTCATATATGGACGTTCCTTATCTGAGACTGGAGATAATGACGGATTTTAAGTCTTCAATGCGACTAATGGTGACTATGTCTTTCTCTGATTGCTGGATGGTGCGGGTGAGTACGCCCTCGTGCATCACAATAAAGCGATCTACATTGGGCATAATTGCCTTGAGTAGGGTGAGATTCTTGGCCTTATAACTGCTTCCAGTGCCTAAATAGACGGCTATAACGGGTATGCCTCGAACTTTGGCAGCTTTGGTAAGCGCGTAGATGCGATTATACTCGTCTTCAAATGTCTGTTGAAGCATTTGAAGGCCAGTGGGGCTGTAGCCAAGAGTCACTATCAGGGTAGACATGTCTCGAAGATCATCTGTAGTGGCCTGGGGAATAAACTGATGATCCATGCGCAATTCTGTGAGTAGGTCTTGCAATAAGTATGCATCTGTAGACTGTCCACATGCGGAAATGAGAAGAGGTTCCTTGGCCATAGATAGGGGCAGCTGAAGTTCGAAACTGCTCTTAGTACTTTGAATCTGGTTACTTACAGTAAAAAGTATAAAGTACATGAGCGCAAAGCCTGCAATAAAAGCGACCATGCGATTTGCATATCCTTGTAGGACGCCCTTTGGTGGTGGTTTTGAAGTCATGGGGCCACCTTTTTCAATGTGACAAGGTCTAAGCGCTCATCGCCAATAAGGCTTGGAGAAAAGCCAGAAACCAGATTCGAAACGGCTACAGTGGGTTGGGTGTGAACAAGGGGAATTGCAGGTAAATCAGTGGCGATAATCTCTTGAATTTGACGGTATAGCTCTGCTCTTAGGCTTTCGTCATAGCTACCACGGGCTCTAGAAAGGGCTTGGTCTACCACTGTGTTTTTGTAGGCTGCATAGTTTGTGCGATTGCCAAGGGCAGCATTTTGACTGGCAAATAAGGTGAACAGAAAATTGTCGGGATCGGGAATATCGCCAATCCAGCCGGCGAGAAGCATATCGTATTCGCCGCGCTTACCTCTTTCAACTACGTCTTTCCACAGCACAACTTCCACTTCGGCGGGAAATCCAACGGCTTTTAAGTCTTCGGCAATGCTCTGAGCGA
>CALFXQ010000264.1 GCA_937958285.1 uncultured Fusibacter sp.
TCACCGCTTCTAGCGCAATAACGCGAATATCCGTGGGCAAATAATGATTTAAGTCCTTCTTTAAATCGATGACATTTATCTTTTGGGGCCATTGAAAAGACGCCACCTGACCCATGGCATGAACACCAGCATCTGTTCTTCCAGCGCCGACGATTTCTATCGGACCGCCTAGTATCCGCCCTAAAGTATCTTCTATTTTACCCTGTATGGTTTTTTTGTCATTTAAGCGTTGCCATCCGGAATAATGCGTGCCGTCGTATGCCAATGTCAACTTATAGCTAGTCATGGATTATCTCCTTTTTACAATGATTATAGCATATTCTATAAAGCATGTTATAATGACATGAATATTTATCTCACCCGTTGCAGCCCTGTCTACCCAATAAAAGGATATGTCTTCATGAAAACGCCTCAGCTTATAAAAAATGTAAAAAACATGATCGCCGACAAGCAATTCATTGGCGCTTTGCTATCCATAGGCATTCCTGTAGTGATACAAAATGCCATCTCTTCATCGCTCAATCTGGTGGATGTAGTGATGATTGGAAAGCTTGGAGAGTCCAGCATATCTGGCGTGGGCCTAGCAAATCAATACTTCTTTATTTATGTATTATTGCTCTTTGGAACCAATAGCGGCGCTGGTGTCTACATTGCCCAGTACTGGGGAAAGGGCGACAAGAAAAGCGTGATGAAAACCGCCGGAGTGGCGCTGACGATTAGCTTTTTTGCATCTCTAGCCTTTGCCGCAGTTGCAGGTTTTGCCCCAACACTTTGCATTAAACTGTTCACCACAGACATAGAGACCGTTAGAATTGGCGCTTCTTATCTGAGCATTATAAGCCTCACCTTTCCACTCACCGCCATCAGTTTTGCCTTGGCACAGGCAAGTCGTTCCGTGCGCAATACCAAGCTTCCCATGATGGCCAGCGCAATTTCTTTAATCGTCAATACCATGCTCAACTATCTTTTGATTTTTGGAAAATTTGGGTTTCCCGAACTTGGCGTTGAAGGAGCCGCATGGGCCACTGTAATTGCGCGTTTAGTAGAAGTATCCTTTATGATTTTTGCCACACGCAAAAAAGAGAACCCCCTCTCAGAACCGCTGAACACCTATTTTAGCTACGACTTTGCCTTTGTTAAGACCATTATGAGAACGAGCTTTCCTGTAATTCTCAATGAGTTCCTTTGGGCCATTGGCGTTACACTTTACGTGCTTGCCTATGCACGATCTGGAACCGATGCCTACGCTGCCGTTCAGATCTCTCAAACTGTCGACAAGCTTTTCTTTGTGTTTGCCTTTGGCATTGGCAGCGCAGGCGGTGTAATGATAGGCAATGCTCTCGGCGAGGGGCAAATGGAAAAGGCATTTAAATATGCTTGGTATCTCAACTATTTGAGTATCTTTACAGGTATTTTTCTTGGTTTACTGCTAATGCTACTATCGCCCCTTGTTGTTAAGCTCTTCAACGTCTCTGATGCTATACGCTTCGATGCCGTTCGCGTGATGTTCTTTGTTGGACTTTTTATGGCTTTAAAAATGTGCAATGCCCTTCAAATTATTGGCACACTAAGAGGCGGTGGCGATACCAAATACGCATTATATATGGAGATTGGATCCGTTTACTTAGTTGGTGTTCCACTGGCGTTTATTGGAACGGCAGTGCTCGATTTGCCCATTTATTGGGTAGTGTTTTTGGTTTCCACTGAAGAAATTGTTAAGGCATACTTCGGATTTAAAAGACTGCATTCAAGGCGTTGGGCGAATAATTTAGTGTCGACTAAGGCTACTTGACAATACCCTCAAATTGAACTCAGGGGGCATTGAACACCCTGTACAAGCGTAAAAAAAAGGGCTTAGGCCCTTTTTATTTATGGTTAAATTGCATTAAAATTCGCTTTGCCTCTTGTACCTGATGTTCGCTGACGTATAAATCTACTCCGGTGTGACTCATGCCCATATAGATCAAACTGGCTTCTCCAAGACCCTGGTAAATGCGGTGTACCGGGATGCCATTGTCCTCTAAAATTTCTATAAGCATTTCTGCTACTATATCGTTGTCGAATCTTCCGACAAGAACCTCGTGCAATTCTGATTGAAAGCGCTTTTCTCCCATATTCACCCCTCCTTATTTGACTTATGCCCAATCTTGTTGGATTCAAACATGAGAAATACGAACGCATAGTGAAAAAAAATGCCCTCATCCGAAAGGAGAGGGCATTTTGATTATTGTAATTTTTTGTTCTCGCTTTAGAAAATTGCTTGCTGCGATTAGTACTGCATTGCAGCAAATCGCTTGTAGCTTGCGTATCTCTCTTTTGCTTGAACTTCTGCCACTGCAAAGAGCTCTTCAGCCACTTCTGGGAAGGCTTTTTTGAGTGATGTGTAGCGCACTTCTGAAAGCATGAACTCTCTGAAGCTCTTAGTAGGCTCTTTTGAGTCGAGGATAAATGGATTCTTACCTTCTGCTGCAACGCGTGGGTCGAATCTCCACAAGTGCCAGTAGCCTGCTTCAACCGCTTCTTTAGATTGGTTCTGCGTTCTACCCATACCTTCTTTGATACCGTGAGCGATACAAGGCGCGTACGCAATTACAAGTGATGGACCATCATAGCTCTCAGCTTCTTTAATGGCTTTAAGCGTTTGATTTTTATCAGCACCCATTGCAATTTGAGCAACATAGATGTAACCATAAGTTGTCATCATGAGGCCAAGATCTTTCTTCTTCACGCGCATGCCGGCAGCAGCAAATTTCGCTGTCGCTGCAACTGGTGTAGATTTTGAAGCTTGTCCGCCTGTGTTAGAGTAAACTTCTGTATCGAATACAAAGATATTGACGTTAGCGCCAGATGCGAGTACGTGATCTAAACCACCGTAACCGATATCGTATGCCCAACCATCGCCACCAATAATCCAAATTGACTTCTTGATGAGGTAGTCTTTGATAACTTCGATTTCAGTAAGAAGCTCGTTAGCGCGGGCATTGCCAAGGTCTTTGCCAAACATTGGCAAGATTTGGAGTGTAGCCGCTTTAGATGCCGTTGCATCGTCTTTACCAGCAAGCCATGCTTCGAAAGGTGCTTTTTCTACATCGAGTGCAACGAGTTCAGTCATAAGAAGCGCAAGCTTCTCTCTTACTTTATCGATTGCCAAGCCGTAGCCATAGCCATACTCAGCATTGTCTTCGAAGAGCGAGTTTGCCCATGCTGGACCTTTGCCTTCAGAGTTTTTGCAGTATGGTGTAGATGGTGCAGAACCGCCCCAGATTGAAGAACAACCCGTTGCATTGGCAATCATCATGCGGTCACCGTAAAGTTGAGTGATCAACTTCATGTATGGTGTTTCACCGCAACCTGCGCAAGCGCCAGAGAATTCGAAGAGCGGCTGAGCAAACTGGCTGCCTTTTAAGCTGAACTTATCCATTAAGTTATCTTTGATAACTGTTGTGATAGCGTAGTTCCAGTTAGGTACTTGAGCTTCTACTTGTGAGTCAATCGCCTTCATTACAAGTGCTTTGTTTTTAGAAGGACAAATGTCTGCGCAGTTTCCGCAACCCGTACAGTCTAAAGTAGAAACTTGAATTTTGTATGTGAGGCTTTCGAAGCCTTTACCAGTAGCTTTAAGCGTGTTGAAAGTCTCAGGCTTATTCGCTTCTTCTTTTTCGTCTAACAAGAATGGGCGAATTGCAGCATGTGGACATACATAAGAACATTGGTTACATTGGATACAGTTTTCTGCAATCCACTCAGGAACATTGACGGCGATAGCGCGCTTTTCGTAAGCTGCAGTACCGTGCTCAAATGTGCCATCTTCTCTGCCAAGGAAGCTAGAAACAGGCAAGTTGTCGCCTTCTTGAGCTGACATTGGACGGAGAATATTTGTGATAAACTCAGGCTCTTCTGCACTTGTTGTAGCAAAATCAGATGCAGTTGCCCAATCTGCAGGCACCTCGATTTGAACTAAGTCAGTGATACCTTTATCAACAGCAGCGTAGTTCATGTTGACAATTTTCTCACCCTTTAGACCATATGACTTAACAATTGCTTCTTTGAGGTAAGCTACCGCTTTGTCGAGCTCGATAACTTCAGCTAGTTTAAAGAACGCAGATTGCATCACCATGTTGATGCGGTTGCCAAGGCCAATCTCTTCTGCAATCGCAGTCGCATTAATTGTATAGAACTTAATGTCGTTTTTAGCAATGTAGTTCTTCATTTTTGCAGGGAGGTTTGCATTGATTTCAGCAGGTGTCCAAAGTGAGTTCAATACGAAAGAGCCGCCTTTTTTGAGGCCTTTTAACAAGTCGTATTGGAATACATAGCTTTGGTTGTGGCATGCCACATAGTCTGCTTCGTCGATAAGGTAAGTAGAGCGAATAGGATCTTTACCAAAACGCAAGTGAGATACTGTAATACCACCAGATTTTTTAGAGTCGTAAGAGAAGTAACCTTGTGCGTAAAGGTCTGTTTTGTCGCCGATAATTTTGATCGCCGATTTGTTAGCGCCAACTGTACCGTCAGAGCCAAGACCCCAGAACTTACATCTTACAGTGCCCGCTGGCTCAGTGACGATCTTCTCGTTGATATCGAGTGAGAGGTGTGTCACGTCGTCGTTGATACCGATTGTAAAGTTGTGGCGTGGTGCAGCTGCCAACATATCGTAAACTGCTTTAATTTGTGAAGGTGTGGTGTCTTTTGAACCCAAGCCATAACGGCCGCCCACGATAACAGGTGCATTTTCTTTGCCGTAGAAAGCAGAGCGAATGTCGAGGTAAAGTGGCTCGCCAATTGCACCTGGCTCTTTAGTTCTGTCGAGAACAGCGATTTTCTTAACAGTTGTTGGAAGTACATTGAACATATACTCAGGAGCAAAAGGTCTGTAGAGGTGGACTTTAAGAAGACCAACATTAGCACCTTTAGCATTGATATAGTCAATTGTCTCTTCGATCGTCTCACATACTGAACCCATTGCGACGATGATATTTTCTGCTGTTGGCGAACCGTAGTAGTTAAATGGCTTGTAATCGCGACCAGTTACTTCGTTGATTTTTTCCATGTAATCTGCAACTACTGCAGGAATGTTGTTGTAGAAAGTGTTAGATGCTTCTCTCGCTTGGAAGAAGATATCTGGATTTTGAGCAGTACCACGTGTAACAGGACGCTCAGGATTCAATGATTTGTTTCTGAATGCTGCAATAGCATCGTGATCTACAAGTGAATTGAATACAGAGTAGTCGATCGTTTCGATTTTTTGAACTTCGTGTGATGTTCTAAAACCGTCGAAGAAATGAAGGAATGGCACACGTGTTTTGATCGCCGTCATGTGCGCGATACCGCCAAGGTCCATAACTTCTTGAACAGAGTTAGAAGCCAAAAGTGCAAAGCCCGTTTGACGCGCTGACATAACGTCAGAGTGATCGCCGAAGATTGAAAGCGCTTGTGAAGCTAATGCTCTAGCAGAAACGTGGAATACGCCCGGCAATAACTCGCCTGCGATTTTGTACATATTTGGGATCATCAACAACAAACCTTGTGATGCAGTAAAAGTAGTTGTCAATGCACCTGCTTGAAGTGAACCGTGAACTGCACCAGCAGCACCAGCCTCAGATTGAAGCTCAGATACGTGAACAGTTTGTCCAAAGATATTCTTTTTGCCATTAGCTGCCCATTCGTCTACGAATTCAGCCATGTTTGATGATGGTGTAATAGGGTAAATCGCAGCGACGTCTGTGAACGCGTAGGACACATATGCAGCAGCGGTGTTACCATCCATCGTCTTCATTACTTTGTTACTCATGGATACGCTCCTCCTAACCACAGTTTGGTTATTTTAAAAAGTATGCCTATATCAAAGCATGATGCTTTGTATACGCGGATACTCAATCGACACAACCTTAGTATAGTATACAATATACAAACATGTCAACGCTTTATATTTGAACGCCTTGTGCAAATGACTCTCAAAAAAGAAAACGTTTTCACATCTCTAACCTTGCAATTGCAACCCCTTCAGATTTGCTTTGTTAATTTTGTGACAAAAGCTTAAACAACATGGGCTTAATGCCCCAATACGCAGTGTAGGATTCAATAATCGCCAACTGTTCTGCGTACTTATCTTCAGCTAGTGCGCCCTCGAAACGACCGCGCAGCATCAAATTTTTAGGGGTGTGCTCCATGTCCACAAACTCCATCACCACAGTTTGATAGCCATGCAATGACATAATCGCCGCCCGAATCGCATCGGTTGCCAGTGCTGCATAGCGTTCCTTTAACACACCGTGCTTTAGAAGTAAGTTCTGCTGTGGGTTTTCTATTTGTCCGAAGGCTTCGTGCTGACAGCAAGGTACGGCCATAATTACTTTTGATTGCCATAAAATAGCCTTGGCAATGGCAGCATCTGTGGCCGTATCGCAGGCGTGAAGCGACACGACAATATCGGGCTTTTGATCCCACTGAAAATTTTGAATATCGCCTTGCTCAAATCTAAGACCCTTATAACCCAAGGTATCGCGCAGCTGCCTTAAGTCAGCAATCACATCGGCCTTTAAATCGAGACCTACAATGTCGACTTCATAGTTTAGAATTTGAACGAAATAGTAGTGCATGGCAAAGGTTAAGTACGCCTTGCCACATCCAAAATCCACAACGCGAACGCGCGCCTCTACGGGCATTTTAGAAATGGCATCGTCGAGAATTTCGAGATACTTATTGATCTGTCGAAACTTCGCATATTTGGCCTTATGCACTTTGCCCTCCGAAGTCATAATTCCGAGCTCCACCAAAAAATCTACTGGTTTTCCTTCTTCTAAAAGATATTGTTTTTGCACATTGTGCTGCATGCCCTTTAATTGCTTTGTGGCCTTTTGCTTAAGAACCTTCACTTCTCCACTCTTATTTGCCAAAAGCTGATAATCTGAATTGACTGTATATAGTTGGCCCTGTTTGAAGTATCCAGACATCATATGCGCCAAAACACTTTGCGCCTCTAGGGGTGAGAGATTTTCGTGCAATACTTTTTTATCGTACTGATAGGTAAGTTGTATAAGATACTCGTCTTTGAGCAGAATAGGCCGTACGGTTACCTTGCTATAGGTCTCTAGGGAACGCTTTCGCACATTTGAAAAAACACCTTCGATTAGGGTACCTTGCTCTAGAGCCAGGGTTAAGACAGACTTGAAATCTAAAGACATACTAGAGGTCCCCGCGATCTGGGCGATCCCACTCTGCGCTAATGACGTGGCACGATGGGTCTGTAATGAGTTCGATTAGATGTTCAAGAAATAGGCTGTGCTTTTTTTCTTCGTAGTAGAGCTTTAAAAGCACTACTTTATCTTGAGGTTTTATGGCCTTATTTAAGCACGTCTTGTAGTAGGCGACTGTTTGGTCCTCGAGCTGTTTGGCTTTTTCGTAGGCTTCTACGAGTCTTTCTTCACCGCTAAAATCAACGCCTTCAGACACCATGTCTCGAAATACATCTTCCGCCGAAAAGCGCTTTAGCTGTGGTTCATCCACAGGTGCATTGATACTCATGCGTCTAAACGTCTCGTAGTGTTGTAACTCTTCGTCGGCCAAGAGTCCGAAAATATGTTTGAGTTGTGGCAGGATAGCCTTCTCTTGAAGCGCAAGGTAATATGCTCGTCCTTGTCCTTCCATTTGCATTGCAACCTGATAATAGTCCAACGGCGCACCTCCTTCTTTAATTGTTCACTCCTATTTTACATGAAAACCCTAACATTCAGTATCTATTTTGATGCCTCTACCCAACAAATCTTCATTACCCGTCTACATAGCATTTAAACGCCTCTTGCCCAATACACCTCAATGATTGTCATAATAAGTTTCATTGTTAAAAAAATATGAATATCTCAAAAAAATTCAATTGAAATTGTTTATCAATTAATTAATGAGGTATATTATAACTAGATTCGAGAAAACGTTA
>CALFXQ010000265.1 GCA_937958285.1 uncultured Fusibacter sp.
AGGTTAAAATAAAGCTGTTATCTGTAACTTCTTCGGGGATTAAACGTGGCGGGTTTGCGCCTGTGATCATTTTCGTTAAATTCGCGTGAACTGTATCCATCATCATTAGAAATGCCTTTAGAGAGCTCCGTTCAAAAAAGGATGGAAACCACTTGGAAAAGCTCTGCACATTATTGCGCCCAATTTCTCGCCATAAATCTGCCACGGGCATGCCTTTAAACTTAGCAACTGCGTCGATACCTTTAAAAATCTGGCTATCATCCACATTATCGCTGGGTTTAATGACCATTGACTCAGACCATCCCGCACCTTTATATAGCGCGTTTAAAGCATTTGTCCCATAATTTTTCTCAATAGTTGTCATCCAAACGGATACGACTGTTCCTTTCATAGTACACCTCGTCTTGCTTTATTCGCGCAGATTGCACGTTTTGTACCTACTAATCGCAATTATACCGACTATAATCATTTATACCATCATTCTTTTAAAAAAAACAAAAGCCTTGCAAAAAACAAAAAATCTTTCATTATAAAAAAAGCGCCTTACTATGCTATGATT
This sequence comes from uncultured Fusibacter sp., assembly GCA_937958285.1. Taxonomy (GTDB): domain Bacteria; phylum Bacillota; class Clostridia; order Peptostreptococcales; family Acidaminobacteraceae; genus QQWI01. Next base: position 560 of record CALFXQ010000265.1, read on the forward strand.
GGGGTATAAATTGTGAAAACATATAAAAAAGAGGTGAACTATGATTGACGCCCACGTCCACACCCATTTTTCTGCAGATAGCGAGGCCAATCCACACTTATACGTTGCAGAGGCATTAAAAAAAGGCATCAAGCACCTGACCTTTACAGACCACATGGATCTTATGTATCCCCACGATACCCAATTTGAATTTGACACTGCGGGCTTTGATGCGATGTACCACGACCTAGTAGCGCGTTACGCCTCGCAAATCCACCTATATCGAGGTGTGGAACTTGGTCTACAAAAAAAGTGCATTGTCGACGCCGAGCTATTTCTCGAGACTTTTCAACCCGACTTTGTACTTTGCTCTCTACACACCGTAGAAGATGAAGATTTGTATTACGGCAACCTCTTTAAGCGACACACGCCCGAAGAGGCTATGAAGCGCTACCTTATTACACTTCGAGATATTGTCGACCGTTTCTCAAACTTCGACGTCATTGGTCATCTCGATTTACCAAAGCGATATTGCCCAGATATCTACCAGATCCCCGCCAATCGTTTTATGCCCATTATAGACGAGATTTTCGAGATCTTGATTTCAAGAGACAAGGGCATCGAAATCAATACCTCTGGCCTGAGAGGGCCTCATAAAATGCCCTTTCCTGACTACGAAATTATTGGACATTACCTTAAACGCGGTGGTCGTATTCTGACCTTTGGCTCAGATTCTCACCAAGAAGATACACTTTGTTTTGGGTATGACCTTATTAAAGCCTTCCTGCAGAGCCACGGCGTAAAATCTCTGTTCGTTTTTAAAGATCGAAAACCTTTCGAAGTCTCTATATAGTCGCTAAGCGCTTATTATTTTTCTATAAAAAAGCAGCCTTACACATTAAGTGTTATGGCTGCTTCATTTGTTTTTGCTGTTGATAGAGGGCATGTATTCTCGAAAGATTCACTTGAGTTTTAGGTTTCTTCTCTAGTGCCTCAAAGAGCGCCTCTGTTTCGTCGACTTCTTCTACCTTCGAAGGGGCAGAGGTAACTACTGGCGATATCGCTTGTGGCTTTTGCAGATACTCTGACAACGCCTCAACTAAATCGAAGGGGTGCAAGCTCTTTACATGTCGATATGCCGCCTCTAAGACGTTTAAATTTCTTCCAGCTAGCTCAAATAAAATCAAGGCCTGCCTTTTAGTGAGTACTTCCTCAAAAATCCGGAGAATTTCGTCACTTGTTGGCGCTTTTGCACTGGTTTCCCCTTGAATGTGGGTTACTTCTTGTGGGGTATTGGCATCGAAAGATTCAAAGACCACTGGTACCGCGGCTTTATGAGGCGTGTTACTCTCTAAAGTATGCTCTTGTACATGCTCTTGTACATGCTCTTGAGTAATGCGTTCTGCGCTTTCTCTCAAAATAAGGCCTTTCTCTACAAGTCCTTCGAGCGCAAGTTTTACCTGGCTTGGCGTAACACGCATTTTTCTTGCAATCACCTCTAAAGTGAGCAAATCGTGAAACGCATCTTGACCTGTGTAACGGGCAAGCACAACACAGGCCATTTTCTCATAAATTGTCAAGTCATCGCGATCTACAATGGCATTTCCAACTAAAAAGTACATAAATTCAACTCTCAATCTAATTCGGCAATGTAAAGTTCTCTACGTTTTGTTAAATCAATAAATTGACTGTCTATCTGAACAATAGGTCTTAACGGTTCATTAATGTCTATATATACAATACGCCCCTCATCGCCATTACTTAGCACACAGGTTTTGCCTAGGTAGAACTCTGAGAGATTTGACAAGAACACATGGCATACCTTTGCATCAAAAATGGAACCGCTATGCCAATAAATGTACTCGGCTGCTTGGAATGGCGACACCTTTTTTCTATACACGCGATTTTGAATCATGGCATCAAATGTGTCTGCGACCATAATAATCTTTGAGTATTCGTGAATTTGACCTGCCTGAACCCTTAGCGGATAACCTGTGCCGTCTAGTCTTTCGTGATGCTGTAGAGCAGCAAACTTCACATCTTGTGAAATGCCAGGCGTTCTCAGCAGAATCAGATAGCCCAGTTGCGCGTGCTTTTGCACAATTTCTTTTTCTGCAGGTGTGAGCGGTCCTGGCTTTAAGAGTATTTCTTCGGGGATTTTCAACTTGCCAATATCGAATAACAATCCCGTTAAAGCCAGTTCTTTCAAACGTTCTGTTGAGTAACCCAACCATTTTCCAATCATACTTGAGAGCATGCTCACACGAAGTGCGTGATTAAAGGTATAGTCGTCGGTTTCTCGCATTTGGTTTAGGCGCATAAGCACGTCGTTATTTCGTAGCATATCTGGAAGAAGCGCCTCAACATGGGCTTCTAGCGCTTGCCTATCTAGCACATCGCCGCTTTTTATTCGCTTAAACACCTCTTTAGTGCTCTCGATAATATGCTCGTGTTTTACATCTAATGGTACATTACCTTCTCCAGTTAACAATTGAATTTGCATATTTCTATTGCAAATACTGGTAACAATTTCGTTGTAGTCAATTTCTTTTATTTCTTCGAGGGCACGGCTGAGATAACTATCCTTCTCAAGATAGGGGTTTGAGACATTTAAAGACTCACCATGGTCTTGGGTATCGTGGTTTTCGAGTATTAAGACATCTATGAGACCCAACGATTCCATCATACGTATGTGGTTTTCACGAATAGTCGATCCATATGACAGAAGTTCTACTGCGTTTTGCTGATTAAATACCGATTCACCCAAACGCATTCCCGCCTCTAGGTCTTGAATAAAAACGCGTTTCAATACGATCCCCCCTTTCTTGGCGATAATCTCTTAACCGTTTGATTGTTGTAATAGTCCTGGTGTTTCGAAGTGGTTTCCGATATATTGCAATTCATAATTTATCCATCTGTTGTGTGTTGTCAATGTTTCAGTCTCAAGAACAAATTGCGCGTTCTTGTAAATCAGCTGTGCATTATAGGGCAACTCTTTGTATGTATTAAAGACGCGCACATAATCACCTTCGTAAAGCAGTCTTCCAGAAGCATCTGTAAGGCCAGTACAAACCATTACTTGGTCTTTCTTCTGTGCGGCAACTACCATATCCCAATTCCAATCCTCAGCAGTGTCTGAATACTTCATCACACTTAACTGTTCATCCCAAATTCTCAACTTTAATAACATCATGAACCCTGCTCCTTTATATAATTCACTGGCAAAATGATAGAAACTGCCGTGCCTTTATCTATTTCGCTCTCAATGGAAAGCGTGCCTTTGTGGGCTTCGACAATGCCTTTTGCAATCGCAAGTCCTAGGCCGCTGCCTCCATGCTTTGAGCTCACCTTGTAAAAGCGCTCAGTCACTTTAGCCAAGAACTCTCTGTGAATGCCAACGCCAGAATCACTGATTGTAATGACAACTTTCTCTTGTAAAGAAAGCACCTGGCACACTACTTTACCGCCGTTTGGCGTGTATTTAATCGCATTGTCGAGAATGTTGATAAGTACTTGTCTTAAGCGATTGCGATCGCCGTCAACATGGATATACCCATCTGGGAAGGACAATTGACAAATAATTTTCTTTTCTCTCGCTAATGTTGACATCTGAAAAATAACGCGCTCGAGCAATTCGACCACATTCACCTTTTCAAAGTTCATCTCCATGCGTTCGGCCTCTAGCTTAGAGAAATCTAACAGATTCTCTACAAGGCCGCGAAGACGTTCAGTCTCTTTAGAGATAATCTCGAGTCCCATTTCTGTTTCGTCTACATTTGCAAAGTCACCAGAAAGTATTGTTTCACTCCACCCTTTAATCGCTGTGAGTGGTGTACGCAACTCATGAGAAATTGAAGAAATAAAATCGTGTTTTAATTGTTCGGTCTTTTGAATCTCTTCGGTCATGTAGTTGAGGGTATCTGCCAGTTCGCCAAATTCATCATCGCTGGTTTTAACAGCGCGAACCTTCACATTGCCCACGGCGATATTATCTGCCACCCACTTTAAATCGTGAAGGGCATCTACCATACCTTTAGCCATAAGCATGCTCAATTTAAACACGATCACCAACACCGCAAATCCAACAATATAGGCATAAATTAGAAATGTCTTTATGGTGCGATCAACATCGGTGACAGAGGTAATATACCTGATTACGCCCACCATTTTTCGATTTTCAAAGAGCGGTGCAGAAACGGCCATTACAAGTTCTCTGGTCTCGGGATTTCTACCCCTCCAAGCTTGAGAGTCACCTGTAAAAGTCATTAGAAAATCAGGCGTATTAACGGTGCGTTCTCCAAATACTCGCGCAGTAGACTCGATGATTCTTCCATCGAGATCGAGTATTTGAGCCTCCACAGTATCTGGTACTGCTGTATTCTCCAGAATAAACTTGGCCTTAGAAGAGAGGGCATCGTAGCCTAGATAGCGATCGTAGACATCGATGGTCACCCTGAGTCGGTCCCTCAGAAACTGTTCGATATTGGCATAGTAAAACTGGTGGATTCCATAGGTGAAGAGCAGCTCAAAGATAAGCACAGTCACTGCAATCACAATAACAAAATGTGTTGTGAGCTTTCGCTTAATGCTCGTCTTTCTCGGCATAAGCATCCTTTCTCCACTTATAACCTTTCCCCCAAACTGTTTCTACATAGAGTGGATTTGAAGGATCTTCTTCAATTTTTCGCCTCAAACGTCGAATATTCACATCGACAATTTTCATATCGCCGTAAAAATTTTCTCCCCATATGCCCTTTAATAAGTCCTCGCGGGTGAGGATTTTTCCCTCACAGTCTATAAATAGCTTAAGAAGCATAAACTCCGTCGGCGTCAATATAATTTCTTGTCCCCTTTTAAAACACTGTCTGGTATTGATATTGAGATCAAAAATCCCAGAATGTTGCACTTCTTCGATATATCTGTGCTCGTGCATATGAACTCTTCTGTGAAGCGCCTTAACGCGTGCAATAAGTTCAAGAGGTGAAAATGGCTTTGTTAAATAATCGTCTGCACCGTGATCTAGTCCAAGAACTTTATCTATCTCTTGTGACTTTGCAGTGAGCATCATAATGCCCATCGTGTGCTTTTGAGCTCTTAACCGTTCACATACTTGCAAGCCATCGATACCGGGCAACATCACATCGAGTATGGCAATATCAATAAAGGGGTCGCTTTGAAATAATTCTAGTGCCGTTTCACCATCTTCTGCTTCTAATACCTCAAAATTAGCCCGCATCAAATTGATGACAATCATTTTACGTATCGATAGATCGTCTTCCAAGACTAAAATCTTAGACAAATTATCCTCCTCAAGGGCAGTTGAATGTTTATTGTACTATAAAGTACATCGCTAAACCCGCCGCATCTAAATAAAGTGATTTGCATAACTCATAGTGCTTCTCGGGCACTGTCGATAAATCTAAGAAACTCGCCATAAATATTTTGTCTTCTGTTTCACCAATCTTTATTCGAAGTGGCTGGACTTCTAAATTCAATTCTAAGTTTTGCTTGGGAATAATCTCTATACTCAACAATTTATAAAGATTTGCATCTTCCGGGCGCAGATAGACATCCAAAAAGCGTTTCTCCATAAACCGCTGTGACTTTATTAACAACAATTCTCCTGAAAAAGCAGCATCTATCCAATAATGAGGAAAGTCTAGACGATAACCCTCTATTTCGTCGATGTAATTCATGACGATCAAGTTCAGAGACTGTAGCCCATTCCACTGATACCACATGTTCAAATAGGGCGGATTTTGCGACCACTCATAATAATTACTTGGCAGCAGGCGATTCCCCACTTCTAAGATACCATCGCCATCTACGTCTCGCGATGTTATTGGGTTGTCTTTTATTGTCAGTTTATAAGTCGCTTCATTGTTAAAGGCATCGATGGCCAATTTTAAACTGCCCTTATCGTAGTAGAGTATATTTGAAGCGGATTTACTACCAATTGTAAAGTCCAACATAAAGCCATAATGATCTATGCTCACTTTTCCATAGGTTATGGCATAATAACCACTTATAAACGCATCCATAGCCACTTCTGAAGTTTGAGAAAAGACATCGTTGCCATATTCAAATAAATGGGCTGAGGCAAACTTATTACGATCTAGTTTAAAGAGCATAAGATCCATTTGACCGTCAAAATTCACATCTTCAATTCTAAGTTCAGTATACACATCTTTAAAAATCGCCTTGTAGTACTTTTCTTTGGTAAACTCGAAGGCGGTGATGCCCTTAAAGATGTCATCTTTTGCGGTGACGCCAAGTACAATATCCATATAGCCATCTTGATTAAAATCTCTAATTTCAGCAAAGGAAATATCTGTTCCCACTTCTTTTAACGTTGCAGCTAAGTGCCACTTATCGTTTAATTGGGCGAGAACCAAAACCCCAACCTCCAAAGTGTCTGCATTGCGATAAAATGCATAGAAGTCTTCTTTACCATTGCTGTCCCAATCAAAAATGCCCACTGAACCAAGGTTGTCAGACTCTAAAGGTCTGATTAACTTCGCGCCAACTGGCAAGTTAGCATCGATTACCGTTCTTATTGCCTGCTGGTTGACTTCAATTTTAGGTCTTTTGATTAAATCAACTGGAGACTGGATATTTACAGTACAGCCGCATAGGGCAATAAATAAAAATGCCAAGAATAACGTACCCACTAATTTTATGAGGCCAATCCGCATTACGCCCTCCCTGTACTGCCCTTGTAATATCAACATTATAGCACAAAACCACGCTTACATGCGCATCTCAAGTTCTATCAAGCAAAAAGAGCCTCTCACGTTGGAGAAGCTCTTAGTTTGAAGTTTTTAAATAGGCATCTTCTTCGAAATCGTGAAGCT
>CALFXQ010000266.1 GCA_937958285.1 uncultured Fusibacter sp.
ACAACAACGGCTGCAACCACCACAACAACGGCTGAAACCACCACAACAACGGCTGAAACCACCACAACAACGGCTGCAACCACCACAACAACGGCTGCAACCACCACAACAACGGCTGAAACCACCACAACAACGGCTGCAACCACCACAACGACGGCTGCAACCACAACAACCACGGTACCAACAACCACAGTACCAGAAACAACCACGGTACCAACAACCACAGTACCAGAAACAACTACGGTACCAACAACCACAGTACCAGAAACAACCACGGTACCAACCACCACTAGCACTGAAACGACTACAATAGAAACAATTGTGACGACTACAGTGCCAACAACAACAGCACCTGAAACAACAGTACCGACAACGACGACTACAGTAACAACTACAGCACCAACAACACAACCAGAAACAACCACTGTAGTGATTGAAGAAGAAACTGTACCTTTGGGTAATCTTGATGAAAACTCAGAGAATGACCTGGTTTTCAATGAGATAGTACCATTAGGTGCTGCTGAGCTTCCTCAAACTGGTGAAGCGGGTATTGGTTTGTTACAGTGGATCGGTACAATGTTTATGATGTTCGGATTATGGTTATTGTTAAAAGATAGAAAATTCAATCGGGGATCTGCTTCATAGTAGATTTAGTTGACTTCTTTTAACGCAAAAACACCTTAGAGTTCTAGGCCCTAAGGTGTTTTTTTATGCGATGATATTAATTTTCAAGATCTACATAAGTGTTTATTTGCGTTACTAATGATCGATTTCCAACAATGATATTATATAATCCGTCGCTTTCTTGTTCATAGAAAACACCGCCAGATTCGAGAATCATCAGCTTAGCAGCGGCTATATCCCAAAGGCTCAAGCGCAGTTCCCAAAAGGCATCTAGATGGCCCGCAGCCACTAACATCAAGTCGTAAGCAGCAGCTCCCATTCGTCGCAGGCCTCTAACTTTTGGGATTATGCGTGCTGCGTTTTCAGCATTACTGTTTCTTGCAGTAGCGCGGTCATAGGGGAATCCTGTAGCCACGACACAAGTATTTAGGGTCTCTTTAGTAGAAATCGAGCATCTGTTGCCGTTGAGATAAGCGCCCTTGAATATTTGAGAAACGGCTAAATCGCCGATTATAGGTGAGAAAATAACACCGAATTGCGGTTGACCGTTCTCCCAAAGGGCTATAGAGACTGCAAACACCGGCAAACCGGAGGCGAAGTTGGTCGTGCCATCTAGTGGATCCACAATCCAAAGCCGTCTTGATGTACTTTGTATTTGTCCGCCTTCTTCACTGAGAATAGCATCTTCGGGAAAGAGCTGCCTCAACACTTGGACAATTCTTTGATCGGAAGTTCTATCAACTTCTGTAACAAGGTCAACTCCAGAAGACTTTGTTTCTGTTGTAAGATTAAGGCATCTAAAATGCTCTGATTGGAAATTCCCCACTTCGAGGGCAAGGTCTATAACAGGCCAAAATTCTGATTCAAGCACACTGTGCCACCAAGGTGTTGTGAGATTTGAGGTATTCATTCATGGACCTCCTCGGATAAGGACATGTTTTGATAGGGTTGACCATTCACAATGAGTGAAATCCGCGTATCGACTGTGATCTGTGGATGTTCAAAGTCCATGGCATCTTTAGGGTAGGAGATGACCTGCGTGACCATGGCGTTTGGTCCAGGTGAAGTTGTGGTGATGTTTAAATACAACGTGTCGACCTCATAAATGGCTGAGGTTATTTTTATGTGGTAGCCACCAGTTGACTTCTGCCCCCAGTCTACTTGAATCTTATAGTGATTAGACCCTTGATGAGATAAAGAAGCGGTAATATTTGACATGAAATGTACTCCTTTTACTTGGGTTGAAGGCGCCTTTTCGGGTATACTGTAAGAAGTGCAACGCGAAATGGAAGGAAAGGGGCAATATTTATGAGGACATTGAGCTTTGAAGTGCTTGAAAATTACATGAAGGACATCTTAATCGCGGCGGGAGTTCCTCACAGAGATGCGGCGATATGCGCAGATGTACTTATAAGTGCAGATAAACAAGGCATAGATTCCCATGGCATTGGAAGACTAAAACCCATCTATATCGATCGCATTCGCGAGGGTATTATCAATCCAATAACGGCGGTGACAATAGTAAAAGAAGGGCCGACGACAGCTGTACTCGATGCTAATAACGGCATGGGGCAAGTTGTATCAAAACAAGCCATGCAAATGGCCATCGACAAAGCGAAGAAGTTTGGAATGGGCATGGTAGTGGTTCGCAATTCAAATCATTATGGTATTGCTGGCTACTACACCACGATGGCAACAGATCAAGGCCTAATCGGGGTTACGGGTACAAATGCAAGACCTTCTATCGCCCCCACATTCGGCGTGGAGAATATGTTGGGAACAAATCCGCTCACATTTGGCATGCCCACCGACGAGGCATTCCCCTTTGTTCTAGATTGTGCCACGTCGGTGACCCAAAGAGGTAAAATCGAGGTTTATCAACGCTTGCATAAAGATTTACCAAGCGGTTGGGTCATTGGTGGCGACGGCAGTGACAGAACAGATACTGAACAAGTGCTTATAGATTTAGTAACAGGTGGTGCTGCACTTACACCACTTGGAGGCATTGGAGAGGAACAAGGGGGCTACAAAGGGTATGGCTATGCGACGGTAGTTGAAATTCTATCAGCTGCACTGGCCGGAGGGGCATTTTTAAAAGCCCTATCCGGACATTCAGATGGAAAAAAAGTCCCCTATCGACTAGGGCACTTTTTCATCGCAATAGATATCGAAGCATTTACCACACAAGAGGCATTCAGAGAGACCACAGGTGATATCTTGAGAGCTTTAAGAGCTTCGCAAAAGGCTCCTGGACAAAACAGAATTTATACAGCTGGCGAGAAAGAACACGATGCCTTTCTCAGTAGGTCTGTAAGTGGTGTGCCACTGAATGAAGCTCTAGAAAAAGACATCGCGGCATTAAAGGCGATTTACGACATTGTGGTCTAGCAATGGACGACTTAAGCACTCCACTCGCAGTTATAACGCACTAAATCGAGTGGATGGTCTTTAATGCGCTTACAAGTAAATCCGTAGCCCTTAAAAAAACGCATAGCGCTCTCGTCTACCTCAATAACCATTTTCTTGTACTGACGATCTTGTCGCGCGAAATCGATTAAGCTTTTGGCAAAACCGTGCTTTTGGCTTTGCTTGCGTACAGCAATGTGCTTGATTACAAACTGATATCTGTCAATTTCTGTACCGCCAAGTACGCCAACCGCTTGGCCATCGACTTCTAGTACATAGAAACGGCCTTGTGTCTTTCCGTAAACGGACTGTGCGATGCTCTGTAATTTACCGCGGGTGCAGGCGACCACGCACATTTCTAAGACCTCAGCGATATCATCGCGTTCATAAATTTCATTTGTTTGCTCGATTAATCGAATTTTCATGGTTCCACCTCCCCTAGAGTTTACCAGTTATTCTGGTATAATTGCATTATGGGTATTGCCTTAATCATACCCGATTTTAATCTAAAATAGTCACTTAATATCAATCTTTTATCTGAAGAGGAGCAAAAAATGAATCAGCAACTAAAAAATTACTCAAAAAAATTTAGGGCATATGTGGCAGTGCTCGTCATTGTACTCGTCGTTTTAGCTATCAGTGGGTGTCAGCAAAGCCCTGTAGTCGGAGAAAATAGTGAAACAGAAGAGACCAAAACACCTGTGGAAACCACTGAAGCGAGCCAACAAGAGACAGAATCTCAAGTCGCTAATGGGTTGATTCCAGAGCCTTTAACTGCAGTGCCAACAGATCGTCCACTGGTTACAATCGAAATGAACGACGGTCAGAAAATAGTTTTGGCCCTCTATCCGGAATTTGCACCCAATACAGTCAATAATTTTATTGAGTTGGCGGAGTCCAAATTCTACGATGGTCTAATTTTTCACAGGGTTATCAATGGTTTTATGATACAAGGTGGGGATCCTCAAGGTCTTGGTATCGGTGGTCCTGGCTATGGAATTCCAGGAGAGTTTAAAGACAACGCATTTGACAACCCCATTAATCACAGGCCGGGAATTATTTCAATGGCGCGATCATCGGACCCAAATTCAGCGGGTTCTCAGTTCTTTATTTGCCAGGGGGAAACAGGCTTCTTAGACAATCAGTATGCGGGGTTTGGACAGGTTGTGGAAGGCCAAGAGGTGGTGGATTCAATTGCTCAAGTTCAAGTGGATGGCAGTGATAAACCACTTAAAGATGTAATTATGAAATCTGTGACCGTTACGCGCCAAGGCTATACCTTTGATGCCGTAGAGAAACTTAAGTAAGGGGTTTAAGTATGAACGACGAATCACGCGAATCTTCGAGAGGCGCGCAGATCAATAGGGTGGCTTTGCTGGGCATTGGGGGCAATGTACTCTTGTTGGGCATGAAGCTTACGGTAGGCTTTGCAACGCGCTCACAGGCGATGATCGCAGATGGTCTAAACAGTGCAGGCGATGTATTTGCCTCGGGGATGACCTATATTGGCAATGCAATTGCCTCTAGACCAGACGATGACGATCATCCTTATGGTCACGGTAAAGCAGAGTACCTCTTTTCAATGATTATTAGCATGTCACTTTTACTGGTGGCAATTTCGATTTTTAGAAGTGCACTATTGAGTCTCGTCGAACGCCAGGTGTATACCTTTTCAATATGGTTGGTTGTCGTTTCAGTGGGTACAATGGTTATGAAGTACGGACTCTATATTTATGCCAAAAATGTGGGACGAGCTCACAATAGTCTTTTGGCCCATGCCAATGCAGAAGACCATCGCAACGATATCTTCGTTTCATCGCTAACACTACTAACGGTAGTGACTGGATTCTTTAACTGGTACTTTATCGATGCGATAGCCGGTATGGCCATCGCCCTTTGGATTGGGTTTACAGGGACAAAAATCTTTGCCAGCTCTTATCAGGTCTTGATGGATACCACCCTTGACGAAGCCATTAAAGCGCAGATGAAATCCCAAATCGAAGATATTGAAGGCGTCGACCATCTCGATGCTCTTGTATCAAAACCTGTAGGCCTCAACCATCTACTCATTGTTAAAATTTCCATCGACGGCCAAATAACAGTTTCGCAAGGACACGATATCGGCAATGCAGTAAAGAAGCTTCTGTTGAATTACGAGCTGGTGGACGACGTGGTTGTCCATTTAAATCCCGCTCAAGAACATCCGCAAAAGGGGTATCTCAAATAGCGACGCATTCTAAATAATTGTGGCCTAAATTAAGGGGGAAACGTATGAAAAAAGTATTAATGACTGGTAATCAGGCGATTGCCAGGGGTTTCTATGAAGCGGGGGGACACCTTGCTGCCAGTTATCCAGGTTCTCCGACTGTTGAGATGTTAGAGGAAATTCGACACAAGTATCGAGAAATCTATTCAGAGTTCTCGACAAACGAAAAAGTGGCGCTAGAGGTGGCTATAGGTAGCTCGATGGCAGGTGCAAGAAGCATTGTATCGATGAAACACGTTGGCGTGAATGTGGCTGCAGACCCGCTGATGACCTTTACCCAAACAAAGACAAACGGTGGCTTTGTCTTGATGAGTGGCGACGATCCTGGCATGGCGAGCTCTCAAAATGAACAAGATAATCGCATATTTGCAAAGTTTGCAAATATGCCTGTTTTAGATCCATCAGATAGCCAAGAAGCTAAAGATTACACCGCGCTTGCCCTTGAAATAAGCGAACGCTTTCAAACGCCGGTAATGCTTAGAATTACCTCGCGCCTATGTCATAGCAAGAGCCAAGTCACTTTGGGAGAACACAAACCTACACCTATCAAAAGCTATGTTAAAGACATTTCAAACTTTGGCATGATTCCCCCGAATACCTTCGACAAACAGTTTCATATGAGAGACCGCACAAATGCCCTACAAGAAGCAATAGAGACCCTTAACTTAAACCAATACTTGCCAAGAGAAGAGGCAAAGGTTCTCGTGGTGACATCGGGTCTTCCCTATCAAAATATCTTAGAAATAGAGGGGCCATTTAGTATCTATAAACTGGGCATGGTTTATCCTCTGCCCATTGATGCGATTAAAGCCTTGGCAAAAAAATATGAAAAAGTGCTCGTGGTAGAAGAGATGATGCCCTTTATTGAGGATCAATTAAAGCTCGCAGAAATTCCATGCGAGGGCAAGCGCTACTTTTCATTTACGGGGGAACTCGACGTTCTAGACATTAGAAATGGCCTTGTTGAGGCGG
>CALFXQ010000267.1 GCA_937958285.1 uncultured Fusibacter sp.
GGGGATTGCCGATCATACAAGCGAGGGTTTTAGTATCACGACGCTATCGGATACTTCGGCAATGCTCGCCTTTATAGATGAGCTCGAAGAGTTTTCTCGCATTAGCAGAGCCAATCAGAATCGACAATTTATAGATCAATTTTGTAAAACGTCCTTCGAAATGATCGATGGATGCTTTACAGTGAGCTTTGTATTTGATAACCAGGAGCTCGAAGATCTAAATCCAGAAATGGCCTTTAAAGGCCGCTGTAAGCGGATGCTTAAACTTTTCAATATTTCAAGATTAGACCCATCTGTACATGTGTGTATACGCTGTATCGGAAAACTTCCTCACAATAGCAACACCTATAGTATTACAATTCGCCACAAGTTTGTTGAGATTCTCATTGACGATGTACCACAGCACATCCCATCATATCTCAAGAGCAACGAGTTTTACACGACAGAGGAATACGCGTTACTCTAATGATCGTAGCTTGATTACACATTACGGGCATACCTTTCTATCGCGTCGATTAAATTTCGATGACATATAGAGATAAGTTCTTGATGTGTTTTTTTTGTGGTATAATATCCGTCTGACTTTAGATTTACTGCGATAGGAGGTGTCTTTTGAGCGATAAAACGAATCAACAGGTATGGAACCATCCCGATGAAGAAAAAGAGATACAGAGACTAAACGAGACCATTAAATATGTTAAAAACACATTGGCCTTGTTGTACGACAAGCGATTGCGCTTCGATCAGGAACTCAAGGAAGCCTATAAGCACTTAGATCCTAGCGATGGCAGTTCTTCATATTCAACCATTATGTTCAATGCCCAGCTTCTAGATACCATGGGTGGTCAGCTCGAACAGCTTATCGCCGCTCAAAAGAAGCCCTATTTTGCACGAATCGATGTGAAGCATCACGATAAAAATGCTTATGATCAGTTATACCTCGGCAAGGTATCGCTCTTTGATGAGTCGATGGAAATTCCTTTGGTTGTGGACTGGCGTGCCCCAGTGGCCTCGCTCTACTACGATGGTCGTTTAGGGGAGTCAAAGTATATTGTAGAAGAAGACGTTGTAACTGTAGATTTGGCCCTAAAGCGCCAATATACAATTGAACAAGGTCTCTTGAAGCACTTTATGGATGTGGATATTTCTACATCAGACGCATTTTTACAAGCAGCACTTGGGCAACATGCAGGCGATAAATTAAAAGACATTGTTTCGACCATTCAGGCGGAGCAAAATGTGATTATTAGAGCAGATATTCATAAGCCTTTAATCGTTCAAGGCGTTGCGGGCAGCGGCAAGACGACAATAGCCCTACACCGCATTGCCTATCTCATCTATACCTATGCAAAGAGCTTTAAGCCTAGAGATTTTATGATTATTGCACCCAATACACTTTTTCTCGATTACATCTCTCAGGTACTGCCCGAGTTGGGTGCAGAAGCGGTACAGCAAGTGACCTATCTCGATCTTATGTTTAGGTGGCTAGGAAAAAGATATGCGGTTGAACCGGCCTATCACAAATTGGTTAAGCTGATTGCCGATGGTCATGAATCTCCTAAGTACAGTGCCATGAAGGCGGTTAGCGCCTTTAAGAACAACATGGGCATGAAGGTACTTCTCGATCAAAAGCTGCGGGACATCGAACATCTCTTGTTGCCAGAGGGAGATATTTATTTAGACAATTTACTCGTGCTATCTCAAGACACATTAAAGGAACACTACTGGGAGCATTACACCTATTTGCCTTATTACAAGAGAATTGACGCCATTGCGAGAAACCTCAAAAAGAAGGGCAAAGAAATTGCAAAAGATGCCATAAAGACGATTCGCGAGCGCGTTGGAAATCGCATTGAGGGTATACTCACTACAGTGCCTCCGTCGGATGAAAGGCGTGAAAAAGTAGTTTCGCTTATGGACCGCCGCGAGGCGCGAGTAGAACAGATTCAACAAGCAGAAAAGCAGTTTGTGAAAGATTTTCTAGCCAAGGTGCCAAAGTTGACGGCAGAGGGGGTTTACCAAGGCTTGCTGACGAATGTCGACGAAATGATGTCCTTCGGCATTGCAGCTCAAATGGCTCAAGATATCACTGCAAACACAAGTGATTTGATTGGCAGAAAGCGCTGGGAAATTGAAGATTTGGCCCCCTTGGTTTATATTAAATCCAGCTTAATGGGCGTTGAAGATTCGGACATGAAATACGTAGTGATCGACGAGGCACAAGATTTTGGCTTGTTTCAATTTTATGTGCTCAAGCAGCTACTTAAAACCGAGCGCTTTACCATTTTAGGGGACATGGCCCAGGGTATCCACAGCTATCGTGCCCTACCAAGCTGGGAAGCTTTGATGCAGGAGGTGTTTTCACAGAGGTGCTCTTACCTGACCTTGCAGCAAAGTTATCGCACGACCGTAGAAATTATGGATGCTGCCAACCAGGTGCTTTTGCAATCTGAGCTGGCGCCGTACATAAAGGGCGATGCGAAGCTTGATCCGATGGCCTTGTCTCTCGCCAAACCAGTGGTGCGCTATGGTCCAAAGCCAGAAACACACGTTCACATATCGCCAAAAGTCCTTGCAAAAGCCGTAGAAGAGGCGCTGATATGGCTTCAAAACGAAGACTATACCACCATCGCTGTGATTGCCAAAACACCTGAAGATGCGACTTGGCTCTATAAACAGCTCAAGCCCCGCATAGGCGAGGCTTTGATGTTGGTAGATGAGAACTCGGAGCACTTTAATCACGAGCTTTTAGTGATGCCAAGTCATTTGGCCAAAGGCTTGGAGTTTGATGCGGTTATTGTGGTGGAATTGTCATCGCCCTATGGGCCAAGTGCGCTAGAGGCGAAGCTCAAGTATGTGGCTATGACACGTGCCATGCACTGGCTAGCGCTGCATCAGCTTAAGTTTTAGTTTTAGTTTTAGTATCGGCTTTAGGGCTTGCCTTAGCTTTGGTTACCTTCTTTTTTACTGGTTTTTTTACACTGTACCCAAAGGTGCCGAGTTTCTCGCCCAGGGTATAGTAGGCGCCATGGCTATAGGCTATGGGCTGTGCCTTGTCGAGGTGAAATTTTCCCTGGTCGTCGAGATAAGTGGGGTCTGCATGAATGGCCACCACTTCGCCGATAAACATGTCGTGAAGGCCAAGTGGAACAATTTCTTTTAGACGGCATTCGATGCTGATGGGGGATTCTTTAATCATTGGCGCATCTACATTTGGCGCGGCAATGGCTGTCAACCCCATCGCCTTAAACTTATCTTCGTCTCTGCCGCTCTTAACACCACAATAATCCGTGGCAAAAGCCAGGTCTTTGGTGGTCAAATTGATGACAAAGGCTCCGGCTTCTTGAATGAGTCCATAAGAGTGGCGACTTTTTCTAATGGAGATGTATGCCAGCGCGGGATCGGTGCACAGTGTGCCCGTCCATGCGATCGTGATGATATTGTATTTCTCAGGATGATTGCCACAGCTTACCATGACTGCTGGCACTGGGTACACCATCGTGCCGGGTTTCCAAGTGATTTTATCCATGTGCGCTCCTTTAAGATATGTATATCTCTATATTATGAACACTGAGCCAATCGGTCAATGTATTTGGAGGATAATCGATGAAAGCTTTTGCCAAACAACTCATTGCAATGGAAGTAGAAGAAGCATCGCTCAGAGAAACCCTGATTGAACAAGGGGAACTTGGCGCTGGGTATCACCCCACACTGCGAGCGCTACACGAAGCCCAAGCAGATATAACCGCCGAGACCATAGAAAAACTGGGCTGGCCAACACTTAAAATCATTGGCGAGGATGCCTATGATGCACTTTTTATGGTGGCTTTAAATGCAATTAGCCGCCCTGCTTGGATGCGAAGGGCTTATGCTGGTTTTTCGCAGGCCAAAGATAACATGGCCCCAGGTTATGCAGCCTACTTATTAGATCGCATCGCCTATTTCGAGAGGCGTCCTCAGCAATATGCAACGCAGTGGGATGTTACCGTCGAAGGTGAAACGGTGCTCTGGACCCTAGATGATGCGGCAAGTCTCAACCAAAAGCGGGCAAGGGCGGGCTTAGATACCTTTGAAGAATTAGATTTTGCCCTAGTGGAGTTAGATCTTGGTCAGGGCCTAAAGCGCATTATGGGCCAGTATCAATTTCTTTACGAGGTGGGGTGGTTAAGTCCAACAGATAATCAACTCATGAGACTATTAAGGGTTCTAAGTGGGTACACATCTGGCGGTTTAATGGGTGCAACTTATAGTAAGGGGCACTATGAGGGCAATTTAGCCGATAGAAAAGGTCCGATAGACATGGTAATGCCCCTACAACACAAGGAAGCCTTTGAGGAATTCTTGGCATTGCAGGGGCACACAATAGTGACTAAGGGACTAAAACACGGCTTATATGCCCTTAAAGACGACTTAGGTTATGTCGAGTTACAAGTGAATTATACACCCTTTTCAGAGCACGAAGAGGGTTGGTGGATGGATGGTCTAGACATGCTATTAAGAGATGCTCAGCAACATACCATTAACGGCTGGCTTCTGTCACAAGCTTCACTTCCGAAGGCTTTGCGCCTCTAATAACCGGCGTAGTCCACAAATCGGTTTTGTAAATGAGGTAGCCAATAATGGCCGTTAAGAAGTTCGACAAGATCATGCTGTACCAGATGGCACTTGGGTCGCCGGGCATCAACCGCTTAAAAATGAGGATCATGGGGATTCTCAGTACCCATAGGCGTCCAAGTTGCATAAACATGGTGAGGGTTGTATGTCCCGAGCCTTGAAAGGTTCCTGTGAATATATTAAAAAAGCCCATAAGTGGAATGGAGAGCGTGATGAGAATGAGGTAAAATGCACCTTGTTCTATAACGAGTGGATCGCTGCTAAAGGCGCTGATAATGGGTTTTGCCCAAAGGATCATTGGAATTCCGCCGATGGTTAAAATCGAGGTCGCTAAGATAACAGCGGCCTTGACGGCTTTTTTGGCCCTTGTGATTTGACCAGCGCCTAAGTTTTGTCCAATAATGGTAGCAAGGGCTCCGCCAATGCCCATGGCGGGCATTAAAATTAAGCCATTAATGCGATTGCCAATGGTAAAGGCGTTTAATGTAATGTCGCCCAAGTCTAAAATAAACATGTTCATCACGATAAAGCCAACGGCTTCCATGCTCTGGCCAAAAGAGGATGGGAGACCAATGGCGACAATGCGCTTCACTAAAGGGAAATCGAACTTTAAATCGCGCAAGTGCAGTTGCATTTCACCTTTTTTTGTGAACATCAAATAAAGCGCCAATGCTGTAAAAAGACCTCTTGAAATGACGACCGCCCAAGCGCCACCCGCTACTCCGAGTTTCATTTGAAAGATGAGAATAGGGTCTAAAACAATGGTGAGCAATACACCAGCTGTGTTTAGAATCATTGGACTAAGGGTATCTCCAGAACCATTTCTGATGCCATTATAGGCAAACATCAAAAACAGCGTAGGCATGCCCAAGAGATTGATTAGAAGATAGTCGTATGTGTAAGGCAGTATATGTGGTTTGACGCCAATCACGTGTTTTAGAAGCGGCTCCAAGAAAATCGCCCCAAGAACACCGAGTAGCACCGACAGAACGGCATTAAACAACAAGATTTGAACGGCAACTTTTCTTGCTCCAGCGTAATCTTTGCGCCCGGCATACTGGGCAATCATAGATGTTGCAGCGATAGACATCCCCATGCCCAGGGCCAATACTAGAAAGTTAATGGGAAAACTCAGTTGAACAGCGGCCATGGGCGCATTGCCCAACTTGCCTACAAAAAAAGTATCTACAAGGCCGTAAATTGTTTGAACAAGATTTGTGGCCATAACGGGTAGTGCCAACGAGAGCATTGTTTTTTCTATATTGCCACTTAAAATCTGCTCTCTTTTTTTACTGATATCCATGCGTATATCCTCCTGCTATTATTGTAAACCATAAAGCACATAAAAACAATTGCTTAGGGTGTCGAAATTTTCACAGGCGCAACAATGGTCTCTTGGCCATCGATCCACTGTGGTATATCTGATATATATTGGTTTTATATTTACAAGAGCCCTTG
>CALFXQ010000268.1 GCA_937958285.1 uncultured Fusibacter sp.
CTATGCCTTTGTTGCAGGCATAGAAATCGATTTTAAAGAGACAAAAGCCCTTGGCAATTTGCACATGCACCTTTTAAGTCTAATCACTAAAGAGCTCGCCAACGGCAAACGGGTGGAGGAAGCCATGCTCCTCCTGCAGCTCATGACCCATGGGCCACTGTCGCAGCAGGACTTCAAGCAGATCGTCTATGGGCAATATGGCTATTGGCCTTCAGATAGAACCTTAGAGAGCGCTTTAAATAACATCAACTTTGGCTTTGTCACAGAAAACACAGCGGTGGCAGGTGCTAAAGACAAGCGGCGCAAGGTAAAGGTTGGCGATAAATATAATTATGGCCTGGTTTCCCTACGTCATGGGGATTATGTTGGATCTGGACTTTGGCAGTCGCTTATGGACCATGCGGGCTTTTGCGAATGTCTTAGAGATGTGCTGCTGTGCGGTATTAACCGGTTTTCGGAGGGCTTTGATCTGGGCGACTGGGTGGATGGCTTTGTGCTGTACCGCAAGTATTCGCGTAAGGATGTGTTTAGGATTTTGAACTGGGAGGAGAATCCGGTGGCTCAGAATGTGGGGGGCTATATGGTGCACCCCCAGCGGCATGACTGTGCGGCCTTTGTGAATTACCATAAGGATGATGGCATCTCTGTGACCACCCAGTACGAGGATCGTTTTGTGGACCGGGGGCACTTTGATTGGATGAGTAAGTCGAAGCGCTCTGAGTCTAGTCCCGATGTGGTGGCGATTACTGGCCATGTGGACCTTGGCATGCGGATTCCCTTGTTTGTAAAAAAGCACAACGACGAGGGGCAGGACTTTTACTTTATTGGAGACCTAGAGCATTTGCCAGGAAAGGTTGAACCCGTAACCATGGCAGATGGCAAAACTAAGGCGGTGCGCATGGGCTTTAAGCTGCTGCAGCCAGTGGAGGCGGGGCTTTATCGGTACTTAACGGAGAAGGGCTGAAGAATAGTTCAAGGGAGAGGCTCTAAACTGTCGTGATTCGCATTCATTGCCTCCTTGTAGGATTGACTACAAATAGTCGATTTGATATAATTAAAATAGCTAATATCAAAAATGTCCATTTTATTAGTTTTTGATATGTGATTGCATAGCTTTGGAGGCCATTATGATCTTAAACGCGACCGATATCAAGAATAATTTCGGAAAAATGCTCAAGCTGTTGGATTTCGAGGATATTATCATTAAAAAAAATGGCCGAGTCATTGCCAAGGTGATTAAGTACGAGGAGCCCCTCGATACAGACGACACCGTACGCGAAGAGGTAATGGCCTATCATCCCAATGATCGCAAAATTACCTACGAGGAGTTTCTTAAGCTCACAGCTACCAGTGAAGAGCGTTACGAGTACATCGATGGCCAGGTTTACTTATTGGCCTCACCTCGCGTTACCCATCAAATGATAACGGGTCACTTTTATGCTCAGCTCATTATGAAACTAAAAAGTAAGAAGTGCCAGCCCTTTATATCCCCACTAGATATTACTCTAACAGTGGATAAAAAGAAGAATGTAGTGCAGCCAGACTTTGGTATTATCTGTGATCTAGAGGTGCATGTAGACGATAAGGATCGATACATGGGTGTTCCAGCCCTTGTGGCGGAGGTGCTGTCAGAAAGCTCCATCAGTAAAGATATGGTCAAAAAGCTCCAGACCTATATGCTTTCAGGTGTTAAAGAGTATTGGATTATCGATCCCAAGTCAGAAACCGTCATGGTCTATGCCTTTAAAGACTACGAGATTGTGTTTCACACCACCTATAAAAAAAGTGAAGGCGTTAAGTCCTTTCACTTTAAAGAGCTGCAGGTAACTTGGAGCTAGAGAATACCACACAATATCAACACTGCCATCGATATCGGTACTTAACTGAGAAAAGCTAAGAAAAGGGTACGGTACGAAATTTATTATAGGGACAAGGCCTTAGAGTAGGGCCTTGTCTCTTTGTTTTTTGATTTATAATGCCTCAACAAGTACCAACTTTAGTTGGTGTCGATGCTCTAGAAATAAAAGTATGATGAATTACAAGACAAGCGCAATAAAATATTTGGATTTAAAGTAAAAATACACAGAAAGGAGTTTTAATGAATTACTCAAAACCATTTGGTGAAATAGTGGATGGCTACAACATTCCTGTTTTAAATGAAAGGGAGATTAGGGCATCGGCTGGAATACTCTATTTGCTTATGTTCTGGTCATGGATTCTGGTTATATTTAAAGATAACTACCTCCTATTAAAGATTGCCAACACCATTTTCTTGTTAGATTTCATCCTTCGCATATTTATTGATCCAAAATACTCGCCATCCTTAATATTGGGACGATTGATTGTTGGCAATCAAACGCCTG
>CALFXQ010000269.1 GCA_937958285.1 uncultured Fusibacter sp.
TTATACCCATTAGTAAACACCCTCACACTGATTATGGGAAACGCAGGCAGCATGCTATTTTTGAAGCATGCGCTGGACTTGCTCAACGTCTTTATCGCCGCGACCAGACAAATTCACAATAATCGTTTGATCTGTTGTCATTTTTGGCGCTTGTTTTAATGCAAATGCAATGGCATGTGCGCTTTCTAGCGCAGGGATAATACCTTCTGTGCGGCTGAGCAAGACCAGGGCATCAAGGGCCTCTTTATCTGTGACACTCACATAAGTTGCTCTGCCACTGTCTTTGTACTGGCAATGCTCTGGTCCGACCCCCGGGTAGTCAAGACCTGCTGCAATAGAGTGTACAGGTAGAGGTTCTCCCGTTTCGTCTTGTAAGTTATAGCATTTAAAGCCGTGAATCACACCAGGGGCACCAAGGGTTAGCGTCGCTGCATGCTCGGTTGTTTCGAGGCCATGACCCGCTGGCTCAACGCCGAATATTGCCACTTCTCGGTCGTCGTAAAAAGCATGAAACAGACCAATGGCGTTGCTGCCACCACCTACACAGGCGATTAATGCATCTGGAAGCTTGCCTTCTTTTTCGACGATTTGTCGACGCGCTTCGTAGCCGATAACGCTTTGGAATTCCCTAACCATAAGCGGGTAGGGATGTGGACCAACTGCTGATCCAAGTAGATAAAAGGTGGTTTGTGCATTTTCAATATAATCGCCAAGGGCAGCATCGACCGCGTCTTTTAGCGTTTGTCGCCCCCCAGTCGCTGCAATCACTTTAGCACCTAGCAGTTCCATGCGAAAAACATTGAGACTCTGGCGCTTCATATCTTGTGCCCCCATGTATATGGTACAATCCATGCCAAAGAGCGCACACACCGTCGCCGTTGCCACACCGTGTTGTCCTGCACCGGTTTCTGCGATAATGCGCTTTTTGCCCATGCGCTGTGCTAGGAGCACTTGTCCAATGCAATTGTTGATTTTGTGAGCCCCTGTATGGTTGAGATCCTCTCGCTTTAAATATATTTTTGCACCACCTAGTTGCCTTGTGAGATTTTTGGCAAGGGTAAGCGGATTTGATCGTCCAATATAGTCCTTTTGCAGCGCCGTTAAATCTCGTAAAAATTCCGGATCTAAGCGATAACGTTCAAAGGCTTCTGCAACCTCTTGTAATTTTTCCGAGAGCACTGGCGGAACAAACGAACCGCCGTATTCACCAAAGTAGCCATTCCCCGAATAGCTAGGGATTAGTGTCGTATCAAAGGACATTTGTTTCGCTTCTCCACCATTTGATATTGCAGTCTTGCTGTTCATTGTACTCATATTGCCTCCTTAGGCGTCTTAAAAGTTAGCTTAGATTGCGACATGCCACAATGGCCATTGAATAGATGATCGCGCATCTTGTGTCTTACTTGAGCATTTGAGGGTTTACGGGAATTAAAAAAGCCCTCTACACGTAAATAAATACGTGTAGAGGGCGATTGCTCGCGGTGCCACCTCTATTGGTCGCCAAAGGCAACCACCTTGTCAGCTACGGGAAGTATATGTTCCGATAGCTTATCTCGATAACGGGAGAACCCGGGTCTGCTACTCACAAGTTTACACTTGCTTTCGGTTTCCGCTCAAGAGCCCATTCAACTGTTCACGCAACACCGACCTTCCACCTTTGGTCAGCTCTCTAAAGATGCTATGCACGTTTACTCTTCTCTTTCGTCGCTTTACATTGCTAAGTTAAATGCAGTTTACAGGATGCAAAAGTAAATTGCAAGCCCTATTTTGATTTTAAAAAAAATTATTGTGGTAATAAAAAACTCTTAGGCTCTAAGCTGCGATATGCAGTGGTTTTGATTTACTTCAAAGGGTTCAAGAAGCTATTGCTCACTGTATTTTTATCGACGTTGACGGCCATTTGATACCCATACCCCTGATTGTCTCGCCACTGATAAAAGTCATAGCGCTCACCCTTTTCTATAATGCGACTACTTAGAATGCCATTGGTTCCTAAATATGCTCGTGCATCTTGTAGTGATGTAAACTGATTGACTAATCCCCTTACGGCAACTGCATTGAGGTCTTTTTCAGTGCCACCAATTCGCCATGCGTCTTCAGGGGTTAAAAGATTCTCGTGATTGCAAAGGGTGACCCGTTCAACCCCAGTGGCATCAACTTGTGTGACCACTGAAACAAAACGCTTATCTTGCTTAAAATGCCACCAGGTTTTTGGTGTATCGCCTTGTACTACCTCAATCTTTTCTCCTGTTCCCATAACCTTTTGAATATCTTGAATGGCATCATTCAATTGAATTTTTTGAAACTGCTCATAATTCAAAGCCTCTTGAATCACTTGAGGCAAATCACTTGCAGCATTTGCATTTATAAGGGCTTCACTACCCGATAAACCACCATACAGGGCGCTGACATCTTCCCACTCACATAAAAAGCCATAGTCTCCGACCTTTTCTACCAAGTTCATATCGTTCCAATCGCCGAGCTTCCAAACTGGATCTCCTGCAAAATTGAGCATGACGACATCATTCTCATGTTCTCCCCGTCCACTTAAATCGCTAGGTTCAGTCTCTATTCCATTCCTTTTATGCCAGTTTGTATATGTGACTGGCTCTCCTGTTACCCATTCAAATCCGCCTTTTGGTTCAACCGAGCCCGGCTTTTGAACGAGTCCAATCAAATACCAAAACTTTTCGCCTTTTGCAATCATCGCGTTGGCTAGGTCTTGCTCAGCTTGACTTGTAATCGTCATGAGATGGCCACCTCTCTCAAGACAATAAGCATGCGCTTCACGTGCAGACATATCTAAATCGATGCGGGCATAAACGCGTCCAGAAGCTGGATCCACATAGGGTTTTTCAGATGCCACAGGCACATCGCTATAGGTCTGTTGTGTCTCATCCTTTGCTTCTAAAGCTTGATTTTGAAGCATCTGAGCATCATCGATAGCCTCGCGATAAGGGTCTAATTTACTGGATTCGGCCTTTGTAAGTGCATTTAAAATATCGAGGGGCATTTTATTAAAGTCAATCGGGTTGGCCTTTAACGACTCTATACCACTTACACCCCAAGGCACTTCCAGCATTTGACCTGCCTCGACGACTATCCATGAGTCTTCAGGTAATTCCTCACCATAAGCACGTCCCGCCAAGTTACTCAAGTCTTTCGGATTAAGTGCTGCTTTCACTGAACCTTCAAGTACAAATAATTGCGTGTCAGCGCCTCTTGTAACCACTACAAACTCAGTACCTCTAACGCCCATAATGCACGTTGGCGTTATCACCTCAAAAGCCTCATCGGTGGCGAGCTTGCGCTGAATGCGCACATAGAGCGCACCTGTGTCGACGCGAAGTCTGGCCACTTTACTGTTTTTTACGGTATTAAGCAGTGTATCTACAGCCATTCTCACTTGCTCTCCAACCCAAACATGCTGATTTTCATCTACATCCACATCTGCTTCACTCGATTTTGACGTCATCAATGTGTCTTGCAAACCCATCTGCATACCTTCTAGGGCAGGAATCCACGTGGCTTGATCATCTGGTCGTTGAAAGGATACCTCTCCTGAAACAAATGCAAAGCGAACGCTAGATGCAACTGGCTCCGCTTTACAACCAGCGATGATAACAGACACAAGCATTACTATGCCGAGTAAAAAACATATTCTATGTGCAGTTCGCTGTTCTTTAAGCATTTTATGTCTCCTCGATAATGTAGCAAACTGTAGATTCAGACTTGCCTTTTAACTGTATAGGCGCGGTCTGTTTTATGACGAGGGGTGGAAGTTGGTGTAATTCTCGCTCAATGCGACGAAAAAAAGTTTCACTGACTAAAATCTGATAGCCTTTCGCTTGAGATTCTAGCCTTGCAGCTGTATTTACCGTGTCTCCTATGGCTGTATACTCCATCTTTTGTGTGGAACCAATACTGCCTACAACCGCTTCACCAGTATGCAGACCTATGCCAAAACTCAACTTGACACGATGTTGCATCTCGACACGATGGGCCATCGCTCTCCCCTTGGCACACATTTCAAGTGCTGCCTTTAGTGCAGACAAACAGTGATCTTCTCTGATTATAGGGGCATTGAATAATCCCATGGTTGCATCGCCAATATACTTGTCCACTGTACCATGAGCTGCCATTATAGCCGCACTTGTGATGGACAAGTAGTCGTTGAGTATTTGAACCACAATTTCTGGTTCATTGCTTTCGCAAAGCGGTGTAAAGCCTCGAACATCTACAAAGAGCACCGAAATTTCACGGCGTTGCCCTTTGAGCTTAAGCGCATCGAGACCCATTGAGACGATTTCATCGACTACCTCTTTAGACACGTATTGATCGAAAAGACGTCTTAAATATCGCTTCTCCTTCAGCGTCTTCCAATACGATAAGCCTTGCTCTAGTAGACAGCTAAGCAAAACTCCAATTAGTGGATAAACCACTGGGAAGCGAATTGACGATTTTACCCATTGGCCGTAGTACCACAAACCTAGCAGATAAAAGACAACGATTAGCACTATTGTGAAGTACGCACTTTTTCTTTTTAGCCGAATTTGCACAGCTGCACTGAGAGACATTAGGGCAACGACAACCGCAAAAGAACCCCACATGCTAATTTCTCTTGGAAACCTCGCATCTAGCAGTGCTTGTAGGGCATGAGCATGTATTTCAATTCCCGTCATGGGAAAATTTTTGTCTGCAGACACCCAATACCTATCTTCTAAGAGTCCAAGGGCGGTGGGGCCAATGAGCACATATGCATCTTTAAAATATGCCCCTGAAACCTTTCCGCCGATTACATCTGAGGCACTTATCTGCCCGAAGGAATTGGTTGGGCCGGCAAAGTCCAAAATAGCACCCTTTTTGTTGTTTGTTCTGTGAGCGATGCCCGCCATTCCTTGAGAAAAACTAGGATAGTTGATGTCGTTTACCCGAATAATGGGCTCTACATGACGCACAATACCATCTATATCTGGAAATACATTGATGTGAGCAAGAACTGCTTTGCCTCTTATTGACGCCATTGGTTGATTTAAGGTCTTGCCAACGATCGCATACCCCGAAGGGTTGGCATTCGACTTTAGTGTATCTAGGTTTTGATCTAGAGGTATCTTCTGACTTCGCGCCTCAAAACTAGCAGCGACTGGCATTACCAATCTTGCCTTAAGTTGGTCAATGACTTCAATGAGTTTTGAGTCCAATTGTTCGTCTTGAGGTTCCGATATCAGCACATCTAGTCCAATTGCCGTTGGTTCTCCATTGTCAATAATCTTTAGCAGATCGGCAATCCTTGACCTTGGCCATGGCCACCTACCTAGCTCTGATAAACTTTGATCGTCAATTGCCACAATGACTATCCGAGGATTAATGGGTGTCTTTCTGTTGTAGAAACTATCTTCCCAACGCAAAAATGGACTACTCCCTAGGTCTAATGCTACTGAAGCAATTACAAAGAGTATAAGCAGCATCTGCAACAGTATTTGCAGCAGTACTTCTGTGGTTAACGCCCATTTTTTTGACATTGTCAATCCCCCTTAAAGGGTTACATCCATAAGCACCATGCCCACAACCTGTGACTTTTGCATGATTGGCAATACGATGCTCACACAGTAGTGATTGGTTGCACTCGAAACATATGGTTTTGAGATAAAGGTCTTTCCGTACATCGCGGCTTTAAAATATTCACGATGAGAAACATCTAGGCTCACCGTGCCAATGTCCTCTGAAAAGGCAAAGGCGCGACCCAGATGATCGATGGCAGCGGCAAACTCTATATTCGGAATATCTTTCATCAGTATCAAGAGCACTTCTCTTTTAAACTGGTGCACATCGCCATGTTGAAATGGTTTTATACGAGATTCCAACTGATTTGTGATGTCCTCGATGTGGCGCGTTGTCTCTGGGGTAATGGTCAAGCGCTCCTTTTGTGCATTTAGCAAATCATCTAAATGCGTTGAAATGCCACTCAGTTTATCTACCGATTGCAAAAGGGTTGTCACTTGTTTGCCTTGACGCTCAGTCATTGAAGCCACATGCACAGTGCCCTCTAATGCGCTTAACATTTCGGCACCCGCTTCTTCTATTCCCACTTTGACGCGCGTTGCAGCGTCGCGTTGTCTTGTAAGCCTTTGGTCGATATCGACTGTGGCACCTAAGGTTTTATCAAGTCCTATACTCATCGTGGTATTAGATGCAATTACTTCTCGGGCATTTGCCATGAGCTGCACCTGAGCATCGGCCACACCCTTTACTACTTCGTAGACGTTTTGGCTCATTTGCGATGTTTCGCCGACAATTGTCTTGATTTCTTCAGTCGCTTCCTTTGATTGCTCAGCCAACTTCCTTACTTCTTCAGCAACAACAGAAAAGCCCCTGCCCATTTCACCTGCGCGAGCAGCTTCGATGGAGGCGTTGAGTGCTAATAGATTGGTATGCTCTGACAGCTGCTGAATCATTAAAAGTATGCCGTTAATTTTGTCCATCTGAAGGTTGAGCTGAGTCATTCTTTCTAAAACAACTGCATTCTGTTGATTGTTTGCTTCGAGTTGGCGTGAAAGCTCACTTAGGTGATTCTGATTATCTCCCACAGAAGTTCTCAGCGATTCCGCCACTTCACTGGTCGTTTTTGTAATTGCCTTGACCTGTGCCAAATCCTCGAAGAGCAACTCGGTCTCGAGAATGGCATTTTTGCTTGCGATGGTCATCTTCTCGGATGTTGCCGTAATGACAGTCATCGCTGAGGCAATCTGATCTGAGGCGCTCGCCAAGCCCGTACCCACTTCTTTCAAACGCACCCCTTCCATAGAAAGCTGTTCTGTAACCGTCTGCAGCTCGCTGATTACTTGCATAGAAGAAAGCTTCAATCCTTGAACATGATTTGCAATGGCAGCTAGTCTTCCTCGATTTAGAGCACTCGGCTTTCGCAGCACCTGTCCACTCACGAGTTGTTCTGCATATTTCTCAAGCAGTTTCAATTTTAAAATGACCATATTCACCTCTTTCATCTCTATGCGAAATATATACCAAGTTATCGAACACCATACGCAAACCTTTCATCTTGCCACTGGATTTTACATCGAATTAACTTGCCCGAGAACTGGACTTGTTCTATAATGAAGTTGATATCGGTTTTCGATATTGAAAGCCGATATAGAAAATGCCCGTTACATGAGTCTGAAGCACCTTTACTCGAAAGTAAACACAAATACATGTTAATCTATTTCAAACAAGAGGAGCATATACATGTCAGAAAAGGTTATCAAGCGCATTTTTATGGGCTTTATGAGTATTCATATTCTGTATCACGCAGAAAAAGATCCAATTTATGGGACTTGGATGATCGAAGAGCTCGCGCACCACGGATACAAGGTGAGTGCGGGCACCCTCTATCCCCTATTACATGAGCTGCATGACGAAGGGCTACTGACCCTAGAAGAAAGAAATGTTGGCGGAAAAATTCGAAAATATTACGGAATAACCGAAGATGGTAAACGCGTCCTTCGCGAGGCGCGCAAAAAACTCAAGGAATTTACACAGGAGGGCACCATATGAACCATTCAAAAGCACCATGGAATACATTTTTAAAGGATGTTTTTATATGCTCGTTAGGGGCATACGGTGGTCCAGAAGCGCATATTGGGGTTTTTATTGACCAAATGGTCACTAAGAAAAAATATCTCACTGAAGAAGAACTGATCGAGCTTGTTGCACTTTGTAGTATTTTACCTGGTCCGACTAGTACTCAGGCCATCGTAGCCATGGGTCACAAAATGGGTGGTCCAGTACTGGGCTTTTTGACAATGCTGGTGTGGGCTCTTCCGGTACTTGTCGTGATGACCCTTCTATCCTTTGTCTACCAGTTTCTATCTTGGGCGAATACCTCTGCAGATATTCTGCGCTATGTTGGCCCAATGGCCGTTGGATTTATTGGTGTTGCCGCCTATCGCATCGGTACAAAAGTCGTAACCGACAAATTTACCTTTTCGCTAATGCTCCTCGCCGCTGTTGTTACATTTTTTGTGAGGCAAGCTTGGGTCTTTCCATTAGTTTTAATATTGGGTGGTGCTGCGAGTATTGCCGTGAGTAAAGAAAAGGATATCTGGAATCACGTAAAATTAAGACCTCCCTGGATTTACTTGATACTCTTCGCTACCTTTGCACTAGGTGGTCTAGCACTTTCACTACTCACAGACAATAAACTCATACATCTCTTTGAGGCCTTCTACCGCTACGGTTATCTCGTATTTGGTGGTGGGCAGGTCGTTGTCCCCGTTATGTTTAGCGAACTGGTCGACATAAATAAGTATATGAGTACAGCTGAGTTTTTAACGGGTTACGGATTAGTACAAGGATTACCTGGTCCAATGTTTAGCTTTAGCGCCTATGCCGGCGGCTTGGCTGCTCGTGGTGGGTCTGTTCTCTATCAAACACTTGGCGCTGCAATTGGTGGCATTGGCATTTTTCTTCCAGGCTTACTCTTGATCTACTTTATCTATCCCATTTGGGAGCAGCTCAAGCGCATTCGCGCAATAAAGATCTCTCTCAGGGGCATTAATGCCGTAGCAGGTGGTTTAATTGCCGTTGCAGCGGCTATTCTCGTTCAAAAAAACGGCCTCGCCTGGGATCACCTTCTCGTGATCGCAATCACAGTTATCGCACTGCTCAGTAAAAAAATTCCCGCACCGCTTTTAGTGCTATTTACTCTCCTTCTTGGATTCGTGCTCTAAGGCAATACTTTTTCTGATTATTAATATTAATAATGGGTATCATATGAAAATAAAAGTCAAACTATACCCCCGAAAAAGTAAGGTGATACTATGAAAAAGGTCCTATTAATTCTAATTGCAATAGTGGTAATTGGAGGCATCGCATTTCCTCAGCTCATTCAGATGCCAGAATCCCAAGCGCTAGCAGATAGCAATCCAGAATCTCAATCTTCAGGCGCAGCGCCAATTTTAACGCCAGAAGGCACCATAGAACTCACACCTCGACCTTCAGATGGGCCTTCCGGTGGCATCGATTTTAGTACATTTGTGTACGATCCTACCGCTGTGTTTGTAAAACCCGATGATCAGACGTTGTACAATCAACTAGATGATGAAGCCTTTGCTGTGACTCAGCGCTGTGGCACTGAGATGCCCTTCGAAAATGCTTATTGGGATCACAAAGAGAAGGGCATTTATGTAGACATTGTCTCTGGAGAACCACTTTTCGCCTCTATCCACAAGTACGATTCCGGTACCGGTTGGCCTAGCTTCTATCGCCCCATCGAAGAATCTGTGATTGATGTGATTGTGCCAGAAGACAACATCGGCATAGAATACGAAGTAAAAAGCGCGCGGGCAGCTTCCCATCTTGGTCACGTTTACGATGATGGCCCATCGCCCACTGGTTTGCGATTTTGCGTGAATTCAGCATCTCTATTCTTCATTCCTTACGAGGAAATGGAAGCAAAGGGGTACGGATTTCTACTTCCACTATTTGATACAGAAAACTAGGTTTGATTTTTTTAGCAAGCCCTCATTCTTCCTCTCTGATAAACCCCTCAATTACCTCGATGTGAAGCATCATCGAGGTTTTTTCTTTGACTTGTATAGAACTGGAACTTTTTATAGCTAATGCGCGTCTAATATCATATGATTGAACTGTCTATTACATAAGTCTGCTTTGAACTGTTAGGAGGATTATCATGAACAAAACTTTAATCGGACTCATAACTGCCGGTCTCCTTGCCTTGGCTAGTGTGTCGACTCCCTATGCCAGTGCAAGTTCAAACCCCGTTTCACAAAAAAATCTACTTGTCACACCTACAAAAGTGGGCTTCTACAAGTACATTGCCGTTAGAGATACCTTTGAGAAACTAGGTTTCCAAGTGAGTTGGGTACAAGAGAGCAACACTGTATCTATCGATGCCAAGGGCAAGCAGCTTCTCATTAGAAATAAGGATGCTTACTTTCTAAAAGATGGTATTTTAAAGCGTTCAAAGCTCTCTCCAATCCACCACAACGGACGCTTGATGATTCCTCAAGCCACAGCCGAAATGATTTTTCAACAAGTAGCAAACACCAGCAATGGTCAGATCACACTCTCAAAATCCCTCATTCCAGAGGGTACAAAGCTGCCTAAGTTAAAAAGTAAACTCGAGTACGACAAACTGCTCTCCTTCTATCCCCAACAACTTCAAGTGATGTATTCCATGAGAGAAAATGCAGTGGCTAGTCCTGCAGCCTCAACCGATGCTGCTAAAACGGAATCTAGCGCCGCAGAACAAGGCGATTTCTCACAAACCAATAACCAGGTCGAAGGTGTTGACGAAGCCGATGTGGTAAAAAACGATGGCAATTTTTTATACACTTTAAAAGATGGTGCTATTCAAGTTTTTAAGCTCGGTCGAACTGATTTTGCCCTTCATCACACAATACAAGATCCAGCCCTTCAACCGCAGCAACTCTTTATATCCAAAGACTATTTAGTTGTACTTGGCACTACCGTAAATCCACAAACCAAGATTGATGTGTCACCGGGGCGCATTGGCATCATGCCCATTTACCAAAACCCATTAACTGCAATCCACCTCTATCGTCTTAGTGACATCAAAGCGAAAAAGACTGAGCGTGTGATGCAATATGCAGTACCTGGCCAAATGGTATCTGCGCGTTTAATTGGGAATCACATCTATTTGGTATCCAACCAATACGCTTATTATGGGCCTATGATTGAACCCGCTTTTTTTAGAGGTACTGGGGTAGGCGAACTCAAAAAAACCGATTTGTCATTTAAAGACATGGCTTATTTCCCAGGGCAAATGGTCAATAATGCCATGTATACTGTGGGACTCAACTTAGGCGATTTAACAGAGGCCGGTCTTCATGTGGAAAGTTATCTTGGCGCTGGCCAAACTCTTTACGCCTCTCAAAGTGCCCTTTACCTTGCAGGTGCCTCTTATGGCGGCATGTGGTGGAGACAGTCCGACCACACCACCGACCTCTATGCCTTCGACTTAAACGCTGGCAAAGTCACTTTTAGGGCAAAAGGCTCGGTAAAAGGCGACCTTTTAAATCAATTTTCTATGGATGCCTACGATGGCTATTTCCGAGTCGCCACAACGTCTTGGTCTTTCAACGAAAAGAATCAGACCAATGACTCGGCAAACGACCTATACGTATTCGATCCTATGCTAAAAATGGTCGGCAGTTTAACAGGACTCGCACCTGGTGAGCGCATCTACAGCACGCGCTTTATGGGAGACAAACTGTATATGGTCACCTATCGCCAAGTGGATCCATTCTATGTTATCGATATTTCCTCAGCTTCAAAGCCTGAGGTTCTAGGTTACCTAAAAATTCCAGGCTATAGCAGCTACTTGCACCCATACGACGCGCGTACAATTATTGGCATTGGCATGGAAACTAAGGACCTAGGTGACCGTGTTGTAAATGCTGGTGTTAAAATCAGTCTGTTCGATATTACCGATCTTAAGAACCCCATCGAAAAAGACAAATTGATTATTGGTACAGGTAATAGCAATACGGATGTTAGTTGGGATCACAAAGCCTTTCTCTTTAATAAGGCCAAAAATATTAT
Source organism: uncultured Fusibacter sp. (assembly GCA_937958285.1). Classification (GTDB taxonomy): domain Bacteria; phylum Bacillota; class Clostridia; order Peptostreptococcales; family Acidaminobacteraceae; genus QQWI01. The sequence continues at coordinate 11,584 of CALFXQ010000269.1, forward strand.
GGCGCTGCCCATAATGGCTGAAACCCAAAATGGGTTATATACATCGAAGGATGCTTATATTATCAGCTTTACAAATGAAGGCATGTTGAATCTGCGCGGTATTATTTCACATGTAAACAGCGACACTACAAAGCCTATAAACGGTTATAATTACTGGGAAGAGCATATCAGTCGCATCCTGTATGTGGGAAATGATCTTTATACCCTCTCAGACAAGTGGGCACAGCTCAACGACTTTACCACACTCGAAGCCATTAAAGCGATTAAGCGATAACGAGATAACAAGTAAACGAGAAAACGAGAAAACCTCCTACAAGTCTGGAATAGACCAAGTAGGAGGTTTTTTTTGCACGAAAAAAGATGGTATGGCTGCCCTTATCTAAATCGCATAAAAACTTCAAGAAGTGCTTGTCGGTTGATGGGTTTTGTCAGGTAGCCATCCATGCCCGACTCAAAAGCTGCCATGCGCTCTTCTTCGAGTGCCCCTGCACTAAGACCAAATATAGGGGTATGGCACTTTCTTTCAATGTCGATGATTCTGAGACGTCTAGTGGCTTCTAGACCATCCATTTCAGGCATTTGAACATCCATCATCACAATATCTATCACATTTCCATCGAATAATTGAAGTGCTTCATGACCATTGGATGCTTCGAGTATAATCGCATTTGGCGCGATTTTTCGCACCAGGGCACTGATCAACATAAGATTTGTCGGTACATCATCTACTACTAAAACACAAATACACGCTTCCACTGTACTTGCTTGAGTCACCTTGTCTTGTGAATCGGATTTCTGTGATAGGGTACCTATGTTTCTTACATCTGAGCTAGCTTTTTCAAAGCTCTCATCTGACCAAGTGGTTTCAATGGTCAATGAAAATACCGAACCCATGCCTTCTTTACTTTCTACTGAAATTTTGGTGCCCATTTTCTCTGCGAGATGTCTAGAGATGGCGAGGCCTAAACCCGTACCTCCAAACCGTCTGGTTATGGAGTGATCCGCTTGTGAAAAAGGCAAAAAGAGCTTCTTTAGTTGTTCCTTAGACATGCCGATGCCCGTGTCGGTAACACTAAAAGTAAAGCGCCCAAAGTGACCATCTTCATCAGACAAATCCACAAATTCAAGTATAAAGGCCACAGAACCATGTTCGGTGAATTTAATCGCATTACTTAGTAAGTTAATGAGTATTTGCTTTAATCTAATAGGATCGGCAACAAAATGCGATGGCATGCGCGGTTGAATGTTCATCTGAAATTTTAGGCCTTTTGATTCAAGGGGATAGCGTATCATTTCGCTTACCTCTTGAATGATGGCGCGTATTTCTACTTCTGATACATTCAACTCCAGCTTGCCCGCCTCGATTTTTGACAAATCGAGTACGTCGTTAATAATCCCCAACAACGAGTTTCCCGACAAATTGACATTCTCACAGTAAGACTGTTGAACTGGCGAGAGTGGCGTTTGGAGCAAAAGGTCTGTGAAGCCAATAATGCCATTGAGCGGCGTGCGAATTTCGTGACTCATATGTGCGAGAAACTGAGACTTGGCCAAATTGGCTCTTAGTGCTGCATCTCGCGTCTCTATTAACTCTTCTTCCATGTGCTTTCGACTGGTAATATTCTCAAAGCACACCGCCACTTGCTGTCCTGGCAAGGGAAATGCCTTAACAGAAAATGCAGAAGTTACAATGCGATTGTCACCATAGGTCAAATCTTCAAAGACCATGGCCGTTTGCGATTTGACGACCTGTGCATAGCGCTGAGGAATCCCAATCTCCCGTAGAAGAGGAAAACTTTCATCTAACGTTTTTTCAAGTACCTCTTCTTTTTTAACACCTGTTAGACGCTCTGACGCTCGGTTAGCATAAATCATTCTCAAAGTGTGGTCGTTATTTAAATCATCAAGATGATAAACATGTATCCCCAAATCCATGTTTTCTACAATTTCCATGGCCTTTTGCAGTTCCAACTCGGCGATTTTAGTTGCAGTAATATCTCGAATATTGAGCACAATGCCATTGATAACTGGATCGTGTAAGTAATTCGATCCTATCGCATGTAGATGTACATAATGACCATCTATGTGTCTATACCGATAAGACACTTCCATTTGCACACCTGGTTGCAAAATACCTTCTGTAAATAGCTGAGCGACATGTGAAAGGTCGTCTGGATGCATGTTATCGAAGGCATTCTTCGACAGCACCTCGTCTTTTGGGTATCCCAAAATGGTCTCAACCTGATCGCTGACGTATAGTATTTTACCGGTGTAGTCTAATATTTCTATAATATCGCTTGAATTTTGAACCAAATGTCTAAACCGCTCTTCATTCTCTTTTAGCAGTTGTTCTGCACGGTATTGCTCTGTCACATCATTCGCAGAACACACAATATAGGCAATCTTGCCTTCTGCGTTATAATGTGCTGATTTTGTAACTTGTAGAATGTGCATTTGATCCTTTGCATCGGGCACATAAGTCAGCTGCATCACCGTTTCGCCTGTACTAAAAACCTGTTGATTCGAGGCCATATAGTCTTTTGCGATGTGTTTTGGATACACATCGTAATAGGTTTTTCCTGGGAAGTAGGCCTTGCTTTTGCCTCTGAACTCGGCGAACGCCTGATTGACGATGCCGTATGTACAAGGATCTGTCAAGTACCATACCATCGTGGGAATTGTATCGAGCAATATTCTATGTAGTTCCTTTGTCTGGTGGGCCTCAAAAATTGCCTCTTGTAGCTCTGAGATATCTTGAACAAAGACAATGAGTTCATTGGCATTAACGCGTCTACCAGAAAGCCGCCAATAAGCAAATTGTCCATTATTCATCGATATGTGCAAGGTGTCTTCTATGGTCCCACATTGCTCAAACAGTTTGAATTTTTCTTTTGCATTGTCACAATCATCTGCATAGAATATTTCAAAGACATCGCACTTTATGGCACCTTTTGCACTACATTCCGTAAAATGAAGGGCTGAGTGATTGGCACTAAGCACTTTTCCAAAATTATCCATCACAAAAATACCCATTGGCGCATGATCTATATACTGTTTAACTGCTTCAGCACCCGTTCTAATCAAGGCTTCTTCGTATTCTGTGATATCTTTTAAAAGTGCCATATAGGCATAGGTAGTGCCTTCTTGGGACTTAATGGGCATTACGGTAAACTCATTCTTAAAAGTTGAACCATCTTTTCTGCGATTTAAAGCACGCCCCGTATACGTTTGCCCCATTGACACTTTTAAATAGAGCTCAGATTGGATGCCACTCGCCTCATCGTCCACGTTAAAAATTTCTGGAGATAGACCTTTAACTTCACTAAGCGTATATCCAAACAACTGTTCTGCAGATGCGTTAATGTAGGAAATGTGAAAGTAAACATCCGTTACAATAATCGGATCTGTCACGCCATGTATAAAGCTGATAACAAGTTCAAGGCCCTCGTTGATCATCCTTTATCCTCCTTAATGCCAATGGCGATGACTTGATCATCTGAGCGTGTAATGATACAAGCACTTAGGGCTTTATCTACAAAATACTTGGAATTTCCAATTCGAACTACTGTGTCTGGGAATATACTGTTAATTTTTACTTTCCCTTGATTGACCATTCTAAGGGCATCCATTAACTGATTGAGCCTCTGTGTTTTCTCTTCAATGGCCACTTGTGTCGTTATCAGATCTTCTTCATGCTGTCTTAGTTGATCGCTGTGGATACCGACTTCAGGTTGTCTAAGTGCATTATCTCTGAGAACTGGAATGCGCGATTGTATTTTTGACTCTTGAATTTTCAGCCCTTGTACATCTTCTTTTAACTGTTTTAACTCTTGGATTACACTGGCATCGACACCCAGATTAATGGATGTCAATACACCTAAGCGAGAGCCGATATGATTGGCT
>CALFXQ010000270.1 GCA_937958285.1 uncultured Fusibacter sp.
GTAAAGATAAGACCTGCAAAGATGACAATAGCCGTAATTTGCATAATTTGGTTCGCCGATGAAATGATTGTGTTTTCCAAGGTGATGCCTCCATATGACCGTTGATTTAAAGCCAACGATTCACTTTAGCACAAATAAACGAAATGAATAGTAAAAAAAATGTAACGTATGAACTATTCACTCATGCAAGCGTTATCTTGTTTTGTACACAAAAAAACACGGATACATTACACGATTATAGTGTGCAAGTATCTGTGTTTTTCTTTATCTATTTAGATTTCGAATAGCATATGAAAAGCCCATCTTCTTTAAAAGGTACAGCTATTCGCTTGATTCATCTGCTTTAAGAAGCGCTTAATATTGCCCGCATCGTCGATTAGTGTCTCAATAGACTCATCCATGTTAATATGGTCTATAATATCGGCGATAAGACCAGACATGTCTACGGGTTCAAACCAAGGTGCGCTAAAGGCCTCTGGCGGAATATAGGTGAGATTTGTCGAGATTACTTTGGTGATAACACCTTCTTTGTAGTAGCGATCGAATTTTGCAATACCTTCTGTGAACAGTGCGAAAGTGGTAGCGACAAAAATGCGATTTGCCTGACGCGCTTTTAGTTCGAGGGCAATTTCAAAAACTGACTCCCCAGATGCAATCATGTCGTCTACGATTAACACGTCGAGGCCAGCGACATCGCGTCCCATATATTCGTGTTGAACGATGGGGTTTTTTCCACCAATGACTTGCGAATAGTCCCTGCGCTTATAAAACATACCTACATCGACACCAAGAACACTCGCATAGTAAATGGAGCGATCCATTGCGCCTGTATCTGGGCTTATAATAATCAAATTACTATTGTCCATAAGTAGACAAGCGTCGACCTCGTAAAGGCGCTTCACGATTTCGAAAGTAGGATATATATTGTTAAAGGCCAGCAAAGGAATTGCATTTTGGATATTCGGATCGTGCACATCGAATGTGATAATGCTATGAACGCCTAAACTTTCGAGCTCTTGCATGGCCATGGCGGCATCTAGAGACTCCCGATATTTTCTGCGGTGTTGTCTGCTCTCGTAAAGTAGCGGCATGATGACTGTAACGCGTTTTGCACGCCCGTTAAGTGCTGAAACCACGCGTTTGATATCAGCAAAGTGTTCGTCTGGACCTTTTCTATTTGTAAAGCCATACATCTGATAAGAACAGCTATAATTGCCAACATCACATAAGATAAAGATATCTTTGCCTCGGATACTCTCCTCGATCACGACTTTGCCTTCGCCGTTAGCAAAGCGCACTTCTTTAGTTTTTATAAGGTGAGAGCGCTCGATTGTGCTATCTTCGCCCCGTTCATGGAGATCGTAATTGCGCTTTGATGTCACGTAATAATCAATGGTCTCTCCAATTTCTCGACAACTCTCTAGTGCAATAATGCCAAGTTTGCCGTTGGGTTCTTTCTCGCTGTAGTGATACATAAAGCCTCCTCTAATGATGCGCTTTGATGCCTAAAGCGCTGTATTAATTGTACCACTCTTTACCGATAATTAACGCAAAATTCTTTTTTTCAAGGACTGGTATTTATCTGGAAATTTGTTTAGAATAGGCTTATATAGGAGGTGACACAGATGCAGAATTGCGATTTCGATGTAATCATTATCGGTGCAGGACCAGCTGGCCTGAGTGTGGGATCTGAGTTATCAAAGCATTGCAAAGTACTGATTGTAGATGGCAAAGAGAAGATAGACGACTGTACAAAAAGTTGGTTTATCCCCGCCTTTTTAGTGAAGGGAAACTCGGAACTCGAACCATTTATGACAAAGGGAATCACGCGACTTCTGTGCAACACTGCATCGGGCAAGCAAACATGCTGGGACACGCATCTGCCAGATGGTTATTATTATGTAGATGAACACCCCTTGCTTCAGTTTTGGGGAGAAAAGGCTCAAAAGTTGGGGGCTGAGATCCTCTTAAATACCTACTATACCGATCATACCGTATATGAAAATCATGTGGATGTAGATACTACAAAGGGGCGCTATTCAGCTAAACTGTTGATAGATGCTTCTGGCCACGACTCACAAGTGAAGAAAAAGTACAATATTGAAGAACGTTACTATTGGTGGTCTGTATACGGGGCGATTGTAAACCATCCTAATGGCCTACACGGCATGCAAAATGGCGATTATATGTTATGGCAAACCTTTAAAGACACCCAATCATCAGATGATGTTACCCTAAAGGGGGGGCGCCCTGTATTTGAATACGAAGTGCTTTCAGAAACCAGTACATTTGCATTGATTTTGTACTTGCGTCAGAGCAAGGTCCAAAAGGATGCCATGGGTGCCGAGTTTAAACACGTCTTATTCGAAGAAGAACAAACAAAGCAATTTCGCGATTGCCAAATTGTAGAAGAAAAATGGGGTTGGTATCCTTCTGGTGATCTCACGGTTCAGCAATCAGAGAACCGCGTGGATTTTATTGGGGATGCTGGCGGCTGGACAACGCCTTGCGGATGGGGCTTCGGATTTATCGCATATAATTATCAAGCCTATGTAAGGCGACTATTACCGCTGCTCAATGAAGACAGGCTAGATCAAACATCTTTAAAAGAAGTCATTCATTTCAATATTCGCGAGAAGCACCAGATACTTATGGATGCCATTGCCTCGCACTTTTTGGCAAACGGAACGCCAGATATGTTAGACCGATTTATCGACTTCTTCAACAGCAATGACCCACTTATGTGCGAAAAGATTTTCACCCTGAGTATTACTCAAGAAGAAATCAGACAAGTTGCCAAGCATTTCTTTAAATTTTTTAATCCTCTAGAGCTGTTGAGTATCTTCCCCAAAGAAGATATCGGTTTAATACTAAAGGAGATTCCTCTTTTTATTGCAGATGGTATTGGCGAAGCCATCGACACTTTAAACGGCGAGCCAGTGCCCTTCAAGCCTGCCTTCGATATCGATGAGGATCCTTCAAGACCTTAGTAATTGCCCCAGGAGATGTAATAATAATGGCATCTCCTTTTTTTATTGGAAAAATGTCACAAATTCGACATAGAAACTTAACAGTTAAAAGATGCTTATATGGGTCCCCATGCTATATAATTGAGTAAGTCACAGAAATTCTTGTTAAAAATATGAAAGTAGGCATTAGATGAGTAAGTATAACATGGGGAAACAGCGCTTAATTGGCGAAAAGATACTTCTATACGCATTAGTATTGGCAATACTCACCGCATTGAGTTTTCCTGCTTTTGCAGCAGATCAAAGTACAGCACCTTTAAAATCCGAGACGGCACCTACCCTTGTAAACCAACCAGGCGCCCTTGTTCCAGAAACCACAGCACCCCTTACCACAGAAACACCTTCAGTGACATCGACAAACACGTCAATTGAAGAGTCAAGTCAGTCACAATCCATTGTCTTTCAACTTGGCAGCACCACGGCCTATATAAAAGGAGAAGTTGTACAATTGGCAGCGCCGCCTATGGTCGTTGACGGAAGAACGCTTCTGCCTCTGAGGATTATTGCCCAAGAAGCACTTTCGGCCCATGTGGTATTCGACAAGGCAACTCGGCAGATCGCCGTTACCAAAGGCGAGAGCAAGATTAGATTAGTTCTAGGTTCAAAAAATGCCTATGTCAATGGAGAAATCGTAAAATTGGACGTTGCGCCAGAGGTGATTGAAGACACAACACTTTTACCCGTGCGATTTTTGTCGGAGCAATTGGGGTTGACAATCGCCTTCGATCCAGTGACAAAAACCCTCACGATAGATTCAGAAGCCGCTAAGCTGCCCGATCCAAATCAACCCCCGGTATCAAATTTTTACTTCCCTAGCGCCTTTATTGCGGGTCAAAATGTCACTGTTATCGACCAGAGCTACGATCCAGAGGGCGACGCCTTGGTAGCTAGACAATGGATGGTAAATGGGAATAGAAATGCAATTGTATCAACGCTTTCAACAATATTCAGTAAACCCAAGGCAGGGACCCATACCGTTGGCATGCGCGTTAAAGATGCTAAGGGGAATTGGAGCGATTGGACTGCTTCAACCGTTACGATTACATCCAATCAAGTTCCTGTAATCACAGGGATTGAACTCGCCAAGGAAAGCTATCAGCGCGGAGAGTTAATTGATTATAGCGTGGCCTATGTGAATGAGGGCTGGGAGCAAATTGTAAGGGAAAAATGGAGTTATAAAAAAGTTGGCGATAATGTCTCTCAGCCGATTTTTGCCAAGCCCAAGCGCATCTTCGACGAAGGTGAGTATCAGGTGATGCTTCAAATTCTCGATCAATACGGCAATTGGAGTTCAAAGTACGAAAAGCGCGTAACCATAAATAGCACATTAAACTTTAAAGAGTTTGCTTTTAAGTTTAGAAACGGCGAACTAGGTGAGACGATTGCCAATTTCTCAGGATTCAATTTTTTGAGCTTTATCGATGCGCCAAAGCAGCAGTGGTTGGGCGTTCCGGGCACTTTGTACTTTAGTAATTCTCCAGAAATGGTTAAAGAAAAGGGCATTTTGTACCAAGACCGCATCATTGGCGATGGCCGTGCAGTTATTCACCATATCAATAACTTCACCACAGATACAACTTCAAAGCGCTTAGTCGTATTGGTGTATAACGATTCAGATACACCTCAAGTGCTCACCACAAGCAATATGACAATGTTAGATCCCTCTACAGATATTTTGTACTTGGGTCAACAACTGCTCTTTAGATACTTTCAAGGGAAAAGTCCAACCAGCCATGTAATCGCCCCGAAAAGTTATATTCAGCTTTACGAAAGCAATGGCAGTAAATGGACCAAGGGCACCGCACTCACAGGGATGTTCGATTTTAATGCATCAGGTGAGTTGCGTATGACTGTAGGGGTTATTGACCGTAGCGAGGGCACTGAAAAGTTAGCGCTTTATGGCTACCCAGCGCGGGATGTGCATCCAAGAGGCACATTTAGCCGACTAAAAGAGAACATCTTCGTCGACCTGACGGGGATTAGTGAGCCTACCAAAATCACGGTAGGAAAGTCAAAGGACGAGTGGCTACTTGGAATAGACACCATTACAGGAGATGTGGTCGTCAATCGCGGGAATTATGGGTTGGAATACCATATTACCGTGAAAGCCCAAGAGCGCACAGCTGTTATACTCAACCCGCGTGGTGCTATTTACAATGGAGCGATTAAATGGGTTGATGGGCCTGCATTTTTAGCACCCTCCGATGGTTTTTTTGTGGGAGGCAAAGATCGTGCGGCATTTATCGGCGTGGTGGGTGCTGGTCAAACACGAGAATTTGTATACATGCTGCCCAATGGCTCCGCGGCACCCATTCTCTTT
>CALFXQ010000271.1 GCA_937958285.1 uncultured Fusibacter sp.
CATTCTTTAGAGTTTTTTATGAGATCATCGCTTGAATGCTGTACACAAATGATTGGGGAGTTAGAAGCTCTTGCTTTAGAAATCATAAGGTTAATATTCTCAACAACTCGTTCTTTATTGTATGCTGACTCGATGACCCCATTTTGAACATCGACAATAAGAAGTACCATTTTATTATCATCTTTTACTATAGTCATAATCCTATCCTCCTTGCTTCCATTGCTACTCAAATATAATAGCATTTCATTTACAAATACTAAGGCTAAGCCTGTTCGAACCACCTGAGGACTCGCATAGCGCGAAGTGTGTTCCAACGGCTGGGTGAGCCCTCTTCTACTCCAGGCTCGGATATGGCCTCATCGGAATGTACTATACCTCGTGCCCAGATTCCGTTTCCATCACACATCGAGGCAACAATTTTGATGGCTTCAGATATGCGCGGGTCTGGCTTAACGCCGGCTTTGTGCAAATAGTCCAAGCACCGGAGAATATCGTAACGCCATCCAGAGGGGTAAGAGAACTGTGTCCAGACAGGACCGCCTTTGCCGTCATGCTCGATAGGTTCGCCGGTCGTCAGCCGCTTGAACAGATGGCGTGCGAGTAGGTACTCCTGCCCAAGTGCGATTGCTTTTTTCAAGTCAGGTGAACCACCCGTCACCCGCTCGAACTCCAGTAAACCTTCAAGGACGTTGATGGTGGTATGGAATGAGCCGCGCGTGGATCCAACCTCTTGATCACAATTCCAGCCTCCATCCTTCATCTGCTGTCCCAATAGTCGGTCGATCAACGGGTGCATGTCTACCCCAAAATAGGCACCCACAGTCACAACGCGACCATTGATGCAGGGCTCCACTTCGCCTTCAAAGAAAGGCTTGTGCCACCAACTTCTGTCTTCGTCTTTAGGTAACTCGTCTCGAGAAATATTCATTAACCACCTGACGTTCTCACGGACTCGGCTCACCGCGAGCATGACTTGCTGGTTAGCAGGTTCGATCCCCATGTCATGCAATAACAGCAAGGCACTCAAAGTGGATTCTTCAGGAAAACGTGTCGATCCCGGCCAAGTTCCATTCTCGGACTGAGTTGCTAGAAGTGCAGCTCCCCAACCTCTGGTTGCGATCTTGATGCGTTCAGCTGCTATTTCCTCTTCGGAAGCATCGGATAAGTCTCGCATTACCTGCCAACGGATTGAAGGGTCAGAATCAAGAAGCCACTTTATAGCCGACTCCCTTGGCTTTCCTGCTTGCCAATCAATTGAATCTGATAGCATATTATAATTCTCCTTCCTATACAATAGAACACGATATTGTCAAAAATATCTGAGTAAACATGTCACTTTAGTAGTAGTCATTAATTTTTTAATCATTTTTATACATTATTAGGTACGGATAATTCATTATCCCATTTTAACTTTTTCACGTTTTATCCAGTCTGTTAAATCGATACAGTTCATCTTTATAATGTACTCTTTAAAATTAAAGTTGTTATAAGTGTGTTAAGTTATCAACTCTTTTCGATCACTACTGTAACAGTATCTCCGACATCTAGCTTAATTGCTTTTAGAACTGCTGCTCGAAGTGGAAGCATGTGCATACCACCAATAGGAAGCATTGTTGCTTGAAAATTATAGCCTTCAATAGATGCCTTGTCCTGGTCAAGCATAATTGTAACACTCTCAAGAAAAGATTTTATGGTTTTAAGTACCGCTTTTCAAATGGGGTCTGATAGTCATTTGATGAATGCGGCCTAATGTGGTTGTAGTAGCCGAATACATAATCAGCTACCTTGATATTTAAATGTTCATCTGTTTCAAATCGATGTTTGTTGATGAGTTCACCTTTAAAAGTGCCATAGAAGCGTTCCATCGGCGCATTATCATAGAGACAACCAGCTTTGCTCATACTTTGTTCGATCCCATGAGTGTCACAAAACTCAGTAAATACTTGTGATGTAAATTGTGGCCCCATGTCAGAATGGAGCATTAAGTTCTTGTGTTGAGGGATGGCATTTAAGGCTCGATTTAATGTTGTTATTGCGAGCTCAGCAGTGATGTGTTTGCCATTAATCGAAGCTACAATTGATTTGTCATATAAGTCTAGAATGCTGCAATTGTAGCGTTTAGCGCCATCTGAAAGATAAAGATATGTGAAGTCGGTACACCATTTTTCATTGGGCCTAGCAGCTGTAAAATCTTGATTCATATGGTTTGGAAATTTCTTGTAGCATTCACCCTTTTGATAGCGTGGCCTTTTGCGCACAACAACAGACCTAACACCAAGCTCTTTCATATACTTGAGCGTTGTGGTTTTACTTAGGGTGATCTGACGCCTCTTAAGGAAGACTTTCATCATACGATGACCAGGATTACCGTCATACTCATGATAAATGTCTAATATCTCAGCTTTGATGACTTCTTTAGCAATCTGATATGCTTCTTTTCGGTTCTTCTTATAGTTATAGTAGGCGTTTGGCGACATTTTAAAACGCTTGAGGAGCCATCTGACACCAAACTCTACTTGATGTGCATCAATAAAGCGATATTGATCTAGTCGATTTCTTTTGCGAAGAATGCGGCTGCCTTTTTTAAGAAGGCGATTTCCTTTTGGGCAGCTTCTAGTTCTTTACGAAGTCGTTTGTTTTCTTCATAAGCGTCTTTTGTGTCATTTACGACTGGATTTTTTTCGCATTCTTCTTGGAACTGCTTGATCCAGTTTCGGACGGTTCCCTCGCCTAGATTGTATTCGTTGTTGATGCTGGGGATTGTTCTGCCTTCTTCAAGCACTAATCGAATGATTTTACTCTTGAATTCAGGCTCATAATTTCGATTTGGTTTAGCCATTTTACACCTACACTTTCGATTTAATTTTATCATCTTTTTCTGTGTTGGTGTTACAACTTGACTATACCAGGACATTTTACTCTAGCAAGACAACCAAAGCAGTTCGGATTCTTCGACCAACCCCACAACAATCTCAAGAAATGGCTTATAGTCCAAGCGAAAATGCCTTTTCTTCTTTCTAAAATATTAATGATGCTGCTTGTTTTTCTTTTCTTGTTTGGATTCATACATCATCCGATCTGCCCTTTCAATAAACTCATCCACTGATGCAAAATTGTCTCTGTCGCAACTCAAAGCCCCCCAGCTTATCTCGTATGGAAACTGACTCGTGCTACTTAGAACATCAAGTTGTCCGCAAATACGTTTCATCATTTCATTTGCTCCAGCAAGACTGCAATTGCTCATCACCAGTAAAAATTCATCTCCGCCCATCCTGCATACCAAATCTCCTTGTCGAATCCCAGAACGCATGGATTCGACAACACCCACAATGAGTTGATCTCCATATTTATGGCCTAACCTATCATTTGTAGTCTTTAGGTTATCCACGTCTATATAGACAATGGTCAATTCAAGTTTATCTCGATGATGCTGACGTATACGATCTTCTAAGAGTTGTAACCCAAACCCCCTATTGTAGGCGCCGGTGAGGGCATCGTAGGTAGCTAGTAACTCCAGTTTGCGGTTTTGTTCCAGGATCTCTTGATTTTTGGTTTCAATAATCAAGTTCAATTCCGTCAGCTTTTTTATGCTACTAATCTTTGACCAATGGCCCAAGATAGACACCAGTACAGTGAATATAATAAAAGCGCCTCCATGGACCAATGTTTCTGAAAGTGAGAAAGAGCTGTTCAGAAGATTCCAAAACAGGTAATTGACAATAAAAATCATAGTCATACTAATGCTGAAGTTTAAGGGGTAGGTCAAAAGAGCTAATGGCAGGATAAACATGGCCACACTAAGGTTAACATTTCCTGCCATAAAGTGGATAGGATCATCATACAATGTGACAAGATATCCTAAAGTCAACGCATTTGAGATAAAGAAGAATGCCCACGCAGTAAGAGCGGAAATCGTCTTTCTTAAAAAAAGAACAATGGAAATAATACCACATAAAATAGCAAACAGCCTCAAAATGAGCAGGTAAGGCCAAAGTAAGGGTAATGTAACATAGTCGTATCCGATGTATGCAAAAATTGCAAAGCAGATAGCAACTATAAATGGAACTATGTGTGCTTCATTCTGCTTGGTGAGCTCTTGGTGAAACATCTTAAGCTGACGGCCAGTATCTGAGGACATATTTATGGATTGTTTTGTCTGGGTACTACTCTCAGTAAATTTTGTAATTTTCCTATAGGTCGAAATCAGGTTTCTTTTAAAATTAATAAGGACTTCGATCATATTGGTACATCCCCTCTAAATATGAAATGGTGGAACTGTATTAAGATGAAAAACTTATTGGAACAGTCTTCGGGAATCATAACTATCTATACTTCTCCATAAATAGTTAACACTTTATGATGCTTATACCCACCAATATCTGAAAATAACTATAGATCGGTTTTAAGACGCATTGCCGAAAAATTCTATAAGCACCTTAAACGATTGTATTTTTACTACATGATAAGATTTGATGGCGAACGAACGTAGTGGATCTATTTCCTCATACAAAAGCCACTGAATGTCATCTCTGCATTCAGTGGCTTTAATCATTGATTTTACTGGGTTTTATCGTCTTTCCAACTTCACCACACACTCTACGTGCCTTGAGTAGACAAAAATGATGTCGTCAGGACCCACTGGTTCCTTGGCGGAGGGGTATTTTTCTCGAAAACGGATCGCTAAGATCCAATTTTTGCAACCACCCGCCACTCTTTTAGGATCAAAAGAGCATCAAATTTATTCGGCATATCATAGTGCTGCTACAACTTTACCAGTCAGTAAAAATTGTGCGCAATAAAACTTTCAAACTTGTTGTGGTTTGAGAGCTTTATTCTGAACAATTACTTAATCGCAGCGAATTTCATTTGCTTAAACATTTAGATTTGGTGATCACAATCTCATCTTATTCAACAAAGTCGTTAAATCACTTGACGGTTCCATATTTATAAAATGACATCTTCTGAAGCTTATAAGCATTTCCTTAATACGTTCAAATAAATTGAATGGGCAATATAATTTCCCATTCAATTCATTTGAACGAATGCTATTAGACATGATGGGACAGCCGCAACTAGTGCATCTCATTGTCTGCATCCACATAGATCAAATCTTTGTTCCTAAAATCAAGGCATTTTATATGTTCAAGATGTTCTTTAACTGTCAAACCTTCCAATACAACAATAATACTCAAATCAGTAATCCAATTGACAAACTCCTTCATAAGCACTCTAGTTTGATCACTAGCCATTAATGTTCTTACTAGCGAGTTCCCCAGTTTTATTAGATTAACCATGCCATACTGTGATGCATCATTGAGTGTTAATTCTAATTTGTTCAAATCAAGTGCGATTTTAAAGCCACTTTCTTTCAACAGTTTCAATTGACTTAGCAACCCTTGATCCGTTAGCCATTCATCCTGTACTTTAAAATAGATATGTTCTCCAGGAATATTTGCAGTTGAGATCAAACTTATAAACTGATTTTCTTGTGCATTGATTAGCGTATCTTCTGTTACGGATATAATATAATTTGCTTCTCTATCAAAGGATTGATTTAACTGCTCCTTTTGCAGCAAATCCTGCTCCAGCTGTACGATTGTATTTCTATCTAACATGGGCAAGTAGCCTTTGCGCTTTAGAAGGGGTAAAAACTCTTTGGCTCTGAACACTTGATTTCTATCAATCCAACGGCTGGACACATTATAAATTGATATGCTCTCATTTTGCAAACCTTCAATTGGACTATAACTAAGCTTTATGAGACCGTTTTTAAAAACATGGTAAACACTTTTTATCAGTTTAAGTCGATAATCTAAATCTTCTTTATTTCTATATACAATTACATGCCCAGCGATGCTTTTACTATCATACATTAAATCATCTGATAAGCTGATCAATGTATCCCAGTTTGCAATTCCTACCTGTGAAGACACAACACCAAGGGCTAAGCCTACCAAGTGCCTGCGATTGCTTGAATCTATTATCGGTTCAGCAAGCTTCTCTTTTAACGTCTTAATTTTATCATCAATCAATATTTCGTCTTCAATCGTTGGTAAAATAGCAATGAATTCGTCTCCGCCAAATCGATACAACAAGTCCACATCAAATGTCTCACGTAATTTGGCAGCGACTCCAATCAGTATTTCATCTCCAATTTGGTGCCCATAGGTATCGTTAATTACTTTAAACTTGTTAAGATCTATGAAGAATATGCTATATTGCGATGGGTTTTTACCTTCAATATCATGATAAAAACTATGCCGATTCTTGAGTTTGGTTAGGAAATCATAATATGCATGATATTCCTGCTGCTTAATTCGATTTGTCAAAAACAAACCTGAGATAGTAATTAACGCAGCCAATACAATCATTAAAATATCCAAGTACCGTTGTATTAAAATTGAATGATCGTTTTCCAATTGGAATAGCTCTGTGATTATATGATATTGATCTTTTATATACATCGCATTCTTGGTTATATTATTTAAAGAGCCTGAATCACCGTAATCAATCAGCACACCTTCAATACTCACCAGATAACTATCAATATAAGGCTCTAGCTCTTTTAGTGCTTGCCCAATTTCTTTGTTATTCGGACTTTTCATGTTCAAAGAGGATTCACCATTTAAAAGTGCATTGTAAAACTTATCATAAATGACCTTTTCCTTTAATAGAACCTCTTTTGCTGTTTTTATATCTTCAGGCTGATTCGCTAAAGTTGCGCTCACATACTGCTGACTATAATTGGATAATAGCATAGTCCTCATACGTTGTGAACCCGATATATTAATGGCCGCACTAAAATAAGCACGATCATTACTTTGAAAAAGGGAATACGTAATCCCAATAATGAAGGGTAGCAATGAAAATATCAAAATTAAAACATATTTTTTTGCTACTGAATTTTTCTGCAAAATAAGCATCCCCTTTCTTCTTATTCCAGTCAATAAACCTCACTAAAGTGAGGTTTATTGACTGGATGGAAATTACTTCATCCCAAGACGAATTAAGTAATCTTTGTACATAAAATCAGTCGTTATAATATGTTTAAACACCCATTGGACGATCTTACCTAATAGTTCCTTTAAGAACTGCTTTTGATTATCATCGATGTTTAGAAGATTTACAGACTCTACATAAGCTATAAAATCGTCATGTTCCTTCTTGTGGATTGAATACTCAGGATATTTGTACTTTATAAACAGGTCTTCTTCTGTTTTAAAATGATATACTGTGTAGTCTTTTAACTCTTCAATGACTGTATAAATCTCATCATAATTATCATCGCCATCATCATGGTTGGAAAGCAATTCATTAATTCTGTTCCCAATCTCGAGAAGTTTTTTGTGTTGCTCATCAATAGAATCAATACCTAGTTCAAATTCCTTTTTCCATAAAAACATACATTCCCCTCCGTCTAATTAAAAATTTAAGCATGTGCTACTCAATAATTCATGTCATTTATACCAAATATTCTTTTGTCATTCTCCCAAGTTCATCAGCGCTGTTACTTAAACTAATCGCAGAAGCTGTTGCTTCTTCCATTGAACCAAGCTGTTCTTGTGTAGAATCCGAAATTAACTTTAACTCTTCTGAATTCCTTTCTGCCATCGCACCTACTTCAAGCAGTGTAGAAGTGATTTCTTCAGCGCTTGCGGAAATTTCCTGCGTTGAAGCAGAAATGCCCTGAATCTGCTCCGTTACATAACTCGTTGATTCATTGATTTTTTTG
This sequence comes from uncultured Fusibacter sp., assembly GCA_937958285.1. Lineage (GTDB taxonomy): Bacteria > Bacillota > Clostridia > Peptostreptococcales > Acidaminobacteraceae > QQWI01. Next base: position 7,733 of record CALFXQ010000271.1, read on the forward strand.
AAGACCTTTTCTGTTTCAATAATCTGCTCCACCCCTTGAAGGGTTTCTGTTTTCACAATTTGCATTTTACTAACGGATAAGGTAACGTCGTCTTTAATTCCTTTTACTAATGTTGATACTTTCTCAGTAGAGAGTTGTGATAGTTCAGCTAGTTTTCTTACTTCATCGGCTACAACTGAGAATCCCCTACCGTGCTCTCCTGCTCGTGCAGCCTCAATTGCAGCATTTAGTGCCAAAAGGTTTGTTTGAGATGCAATTGCTTCAATAGTCTCGAGGATTTCACCGATACTTTTTGAACGCTCTCCCAATCGATTAATAACTGAACTCGATTCGTCTACCTTTTCTTGTACACTGTCCATTTTCTTCGCTAAAAGTTGAAGGCTCTCATAACCATTATCCACGGCTGATTCCATTTCCCCAGACGCTGCTGCTACTTCGGAGGAATTCTCTGCTATTTCTTGTACGCCAACTGCGATTTGGTTCATCACTTGTGATACATCATTTGTACTTTTAAGCTGCAATTGTGTTTGCTCCATAATCAATGCCATTGACTCTGCTATCTTTTGTGCGGCTTCAGTAGTATGCTCTGTGACGCTTTGCAAATCAATAGCAGATTCATTTAAAGTAGATGCCATATCTTTGCCTTCTTTGGTTAATTGATAAAAGGCATCTGTCACTTTGTTAAATGCGGCAGCAATTTCTTGAGTCTCATCTTTACTCGTCAATGAAATTCTTTGCCTTAAATCCCCATCAGCGACTTGCATTGCTACTCTATTGATGCTTGAAATGGTTTGTTTAATAGATAGATAAAATCCAATGAACAAATAAATGATTAACAAACATGAAACAGCACTCATTGCTATCAATAAATTCATCGCAGACTTTGCGTGGCTTGCCTCTTGTCGTGCTTTTCCATCTAAAAATTCTGCTGACTGATTTAAAAACGCATATACTTCGTTAATTGAAGTTGTCGCTAAGTCAAAATACAATTTTGAGTCTATTTGAATTTGATCTGATTCAATAAACTCCTTTGTAATGGTATCTGTGAGCAACATTGTCGCTTGCACAGCTTTTTCATAAATAACTTTTAAACCTTCACTATCAGCATCTTCTACCAACAGAGTCTTCATGTTTTTATCAACAGCACTAAGATTAGCACTAATTTGTTGTACTAAATTTAGGATCTGCTGTGTCTCTTCCGCTGTAATGGCTTTCTTAGTTGCAACACCTGACCCCTTTGCTCGGCTTTGACCCATCATTTCAGCCATAGTTGGTAAGTTTTTTACCGTCATTTCTACCAACAAGTATGAAGAATCATCATCTTGTAAAAATACCGAGGAATTATAAGCAATCGTTTGGGTTAAATTTAACATCTTTCGAATCAAATCCGTATGACTTGCAAATGACTCTGCTGGTTTCATATTTTCTAAGTTGGCTCTTATTTGATCTAAATCCTTTTTTATTGTTTCCCACTCATTCGTACTTTTGAATAAAGCATCATTTTTACTCAGTTCATCATTTAATCGCCTAATATCTTGTGTAAGTTCTTCACCCTTTTGATCCAAATCTTTTTTAAAATCCTTGTTTCCATTCAAATAGGCAGATGACATTCCACGGTGCTCTTGAGTGTGCTGGATCATCGTCCTTAACAAGATATTAACTTCTATCCCTTTACTTTGATTGAATTTAGTTGAATAGGTCGCCTGTGCGTCCCTTAACTGCAAAGTCAAAAAAACACTTACTGGAATCAGAAATAGAAGAAATATCAAAAAAAACTTTCTAGAAAACTTCATGTGGTCCATAATTTTTACTGCTGGTTTGAATAATAACTTCATTATTTACCCTCCATTTTTGATTTATTTTACAAATATCAACATTTTAAAACGACTATTCAATCATTTAATTGATACATCAATTATTTTAAAGCTT
>CALFXQ010000272.1 GCA_937958285.1 uncultured Fusibacter sp.
CGCCTATTCATGGGAGTCCGCAGTGACTGTGCTTATTGTTATAGGCCTGTCGTTTGTTAGTCTCCTCATGAGGAAAGACTATGTGGCCAAGTCCATTTAAAGAAAGAAAACCTTCTACCGAACAAGAATATACCCTAGAAACGCTAAATTTAGCAAAGCGTGGCAATCGGGAGGCCCTGGATCGGTTATTCGAGGGCGCTTACGATGACATTTATGCCTACTGTCGCCATATGTGCGGGGATGCCCATTTTGCTGAGGATTTGACCCAAGAGGCCTTGGCTCGGGCAATGGCTAACCTCGACCGCTTTCGTGGCGATTCGCGTTTTTCAACTTGGGCGATTCGCATTGCCATACACGTCTATCGCGATGTTTGCAAAAAAAAGCGCCCTGAGCTGAAAGAAGATTGGCAACCATCACTTGAAGATCTGGTCATCGAACGCACCTTTAAAAGGGATTTATCGCAGGTATTAGCCGAATTGCCAGAACAACAACGCCAAGTCTTTGTGCTTAAACACTTAATGGGTTATGACTACCAACACATATCCGAACTGGCAAGTTGTCCGCTGGGTACAGTGCGCTCAAGGCTTCATGCGAGTCTTCAAAAAATCAAACAGGGTCTCGGCGAAAGGGGGTGGCCATGATGCCATCAAAAGACCAGTTAAACGTTCATTCCAATGATTTTATCGCCACACATATAGATGAGCAGCTCGATGCTGAGTTTGCCCAAGTGATAAAAAGCACGCATATAGAGGGGCAAGCACAGCGCATTGCCACCATGAACCGCGCAGTCCTTCAATCTCAGGGCATAAAAAGAGCCCGTCAAAGGCGCGAGTCGAGGCAGTTTTCTGCTTTTGTTGCCATTGCAATGCTGTTTCCACTGTGCATGGCTATATTGGTCGCTTTTGGTCAGGCCGTCATTGTGTATGGCTTAATGGGCGCTTCTAGCCTCTTGTCGATATTTAGCCTGATTGTGGCTATTGGATTATCTTTGCTTAAACCGCTCTCTCGTCGCCACATTAAAGGAGGTTCAAGATGAATGCCAGCACGGCTCCCATTCATTTACCTTGGTTCTTTTGGCTATTGATCTTTAGCTTACTCCTTGCACAGGCGATCTGGGTATATCTAGACGCTCAAAAGCGCGGTCACAACAAGTGGCTTTGGGGTCTATTTTGTCTCTTAAATGTGCCCACTAACGGCCTTGTGTATTTATTTGTCACACGCTGGATGAGGTCTAAAGATGCGCGGAAGCTGAACGCACTCAAATCTCACAATGATAAAAAAAAATGGAGCCGTTAAAATTAAACGGCTCCATGTATGTTTTTGCCCTTGACTCTCCCCTGCACAGGAGGGTATATGATTCAGTTAAGCAAGAAAGCTTACTCGAAAGGAAGGATGCGACGCATGTACAAAATTGGTGAATTTTCAAGAATGACCATGCTTACTGTCAAGGCGCTGAGATATTACGATGAGATTGGTCTATTAGTACCTGCACAAATCGATTCTGTCAGCGGTTATAGACTTTACGACCAAGGCAATTTTGAACGGGCGCTACTTATCCATCTGTTTAAACGCCATGGCTTTAGCATACAAGAACTCTTGGAAGTCATACCTGCTGTTGAAGATGAATCTGATACTGCTGCCTTTCTAATCGAGAAGCATCATATGCTCACAAGACAAATGGCGCAACTAAAAAGGAAACAAGAGGCGCTAATGAACGAAGCCAAGAGGCTTAAGGAGGGTTATATGAATCACACCACAGAATCCATATTGGTAAAACAGATTCCAGAGATCACAATTGCCAGCATTCGCTATAAGGGCAGATATGATCAAATGGGAGACTATATTGGCAAGTTGTTTAAGGCTGTAGGTGGCAACGGAAATGGCGCACCCTTTGCGCTCTACTACGACGGTGAATTTCAAGAAGATCAAGCAGATATTGAAGTCGCTGTTCCCGTGAAGAAACCCGTGAACAAAGATGGTGTAACAACGCGCACCCTGCCAGCTGTAAAAGTTGTGAGCCTTTGCCACGTAGGTGCTTATCATACCCTTAGTCACAGCTACAAGCAACTCACAGACTATATTGCCATAGAAAATCTTGAGACAGCACTCCCTAGTAGAGAGCACTATTTGAAAGGGCCTGGTATGCTCTTAAAGGGAAATGAAGACAAGTACCGCACAGAGCTTCAAATCCCTATAAAATCATAAGATGTATCACTTTATGAATTTGAACTGAAGAGCGCAATAAAATAGGGTAATAAATCGGTTAAAACGTGAATATATTTGTATGTTACTTTGGCTAGTTGAGTTTAGACCATTCTGCGATTCACTTTACCCGTTAAATGTTGAATGTCTATGGCGACAACAGCGGAGTGCCCACAACCAGAAATCTCCATCTCCTTCGCGTGCACAGGTTGATCGCCAGAATACTTTTCTACAATTGCCCTAAATCCTGTAACCCATTCTTCCCCCTCTACAATTCTCGCTGTTCCAAAGGCAATCGCGCTTCTAAAATAGCTCGTATACTCGGCACTCACAATGTCATCTTGATCGACAACAGCAAAGGACACCTTGGGCTGGGCGATGATGGCATCCATTTTATGACCAACCTTTGCCGCGTGAAAGTAAATTTTACCTGCCGTATAGGCGTAATTTAGGGGTACTGCATAAGGATAGCCGTCATCTCCAAGGCATGCCATAATGCCATTAGATCCTCTTTCTAGCACGGCGATTGCCTCTTCGTTTGCAATTTGTTGCACGGCGCGTCTCATCTCTCTAAACATAACTCACCTCGCTCAAGTCCTTTTGGTTTTTGTTTACGGCTTTATTATAACACAGTTGGGGACGTGTTCCGTGGTTCGGTGAACCACGCCTTGCAGCGCTTGCGATTGCTAGGTGAGTGCACAAAATAGCGCTAAGGGTGTCCCTGGTGGCAC
>CALFXQ010000273.1 GCA_937958285.1 uncultured Fusibacter sp.
AAATTATGAATAAATAAAAAACTAAATGAAAAACTAAATGAAAAACTAAATGAAAAACTAAATAAAAAACAACAAAATGAAAACCAAAAAATAAAAAAGGCTTTCTGGGTGCATGCACCTAGAAAGCCTTTAAAATGTTGTGATTTACTTAGGCTGTGGTGAGTCTACTGGACAAACATTTGCACAAGCGCCACAGTCGATGCAAGAAGCTTCGTCGATGACGTAGATGTCGCCTGCAGAAATACAGCTAACTGGGCATTCTGGCTCACAAGCGCCACAGCTGATACATGAATCGTTAATTACGTATGCCATAGTGAAATCCTCCTAAAGGTAAAATGGTTTCGGCTCCCGCAACAGCCAATTAATTGTTGAGGAAACCCTCAACCAACGGTATACTTGCAGTATAAATAGGTTTTATTTATATCACAAGATGCAGCAGTGTAAAATGTGCTGAATTTGCAATGTTTATATTGAGAATCACTCTAAACTGCACCGAGGTTTTATCACATTGAGCACAGTGGCTTGAGGAGGTCTTATGCGTGTACTGGCATTAGTAGGATCAAGTGGAACCGGTAAAAGTCATCGCGCGCTATTTATTGCCAGACAAAATCAACTGCAGTATATCGTTGATGACGGCCTGTTAATACACATCAATAAGCGCATCGCCGGCAGGTCGGCTAAAAGGGAGCAAACGTATATCGCCGCGGTAAAGCGGGCGATTTTCCACGATCAAGCCCATTTAGACGAAGTGCAAAGCGCCTTAGAGCAACACAAGCCCGATGGAATTTTACTCATTGGCACATCCGATGAAATGGTGGAAAAAATCGCGAAGCGACTGGGTCTACCAGAGATTGAGAAAAAAATATACATTCAAGAGATCGCCTCACAAGGAGAAATCGATCTTGCCAGGCGCATGAGGCAAGTCCACGGCAAACACGTGATTCCACTGCCATCTGTCGAGCTAAAAGCAGATTTTAGCGGCTATTTTTTAGACAAGTTGAGAGTCTTTGGCCTCAGGCGTGGCACCGGTTTAGATGTGGCCGAAAAGTCAGTGGTAAGGCCTACCTTTAGCTATTTAGGACGGTATACCATCTCGCAAAAGGCCATGCAGCAAATTGTACTTGGCGTCAGTAGGCGTTTCGATGTGGTAGTGGAGATAACGCGCATTCGATTTGTGGAGAGCCTAGAAGGCCTTCGCGTTGAAATCGAGGTGATCACGCCCATCGGCGAGCGCTTGCCCTCAAAGCTGCCCCCTTTTATGAAAGCGGTGAAAGAGGCCCTTGAGCATATGACCGCACAAAACATTCTCCGTGTGCATCTCTTGGTTAAAGGTGCCAGAGAGATAAAAAAATAACGAATTGTTCAAAATTTTCTGACGTTTTAACCGCGTAGGGTTTTAGAATATCGCCATATTTTTATCAAAAGGGCTTTATTTGGCTAAAGTATAATAGGTGCAGCGATTTTTACTCATTCGAATATGAGGGTTTTACTTGCATATATTAATAAAATGTCGCAACTGTTCTTGCAAAAAAACATTGTTTTCTGTCGTTATTAGGGGTACAATGAAGGCGAAAAATGATTGGGAAAAGGTTTGCAACCAGAGATATCGTCAATCTTTTAACAATCTTTAGGCGTCTTATTACAACTTACCATGAACAAGGGAGAGGTTTTGATGAACAAGTACATTTCAGAAGTATTTGAGCGCATTCAAGCTAGAAATGCCAATGAGCCAGAGTTCCTACAAGCAGTTGAAGAAGTATTCGAGTCACTTGAGCCAGTTATGGAAGCACGTCCAGATTACGTAAAAGCTAACATCTTAGAGCGTATGGCTGAGCCAGAAAGACAAATCATCTTCAGAGTACCTTGGATTGACGATCAAGGCAACCAACGTGTTAACCGTGGTTTCCGCGTACAGTTCAACGGCGCAATCGGACCTTACAAAGGTGGCATTCGCTTCCACAAAACAGTTTACATCTCAATCATCAAATTCTTGGGCTTCGAGCAAATCTTCAAAAACTCTTTAACTGGCCTTCCAATCGGTGGCGGTAAAGGTGGTTCTGACTTCGATCCTAACGGTAAGTCAGATGCAGAAGTAATGAGATTTTGCCAAAGCTTCATGACTGAACTTTACAGACATATCGGACCAGACGTTGACGTTCCAGCTGGCGACATCGGCGTAGGCGGTCGTGAAATTGGTTACATGTACGGTCAATACAGAAGAATCCGTGGCGCATTCGAAAACGGCGTTCTCACTGGCAAAGGCATCCCTTACGGTGGTTCTTTAATCAGACCAGAAGCTACAGGCTTTGGCGTAACATACTTCGCTAACGAAATGCTCAAGCACGAAGGTCTTTCATTCGAAGGCAAAACTGTTGCAGCATCTGGCTTTGGTAACGTAACTTGGGGTACTTGTATCAAAGTTAGAGACCTCGGCGGTAAAGTTGTTACACTTTCTGGCCCAGATGGATACATCTACGACAAAGACGGCGTTGTTACAGAAGAGAAAATCAACTTCCTTCTCGAAATGCGCGCATCTGGTCGCGACAAAGTTAAAGACTACGCAGATAAATTCGGTTGCGAATTCCACGCTGGTCAAAAGCCTTGGGGCGTTAAAGTTGATATCGTTATGCCTTGCGCAACTCAAAACGATATCCACCTTGAGCATGCAAAATTAATCGTAGACAACGGCATCAAGTTCCTCGTTGAAGGTGCTAACATGCCTACAACTAACGAAGCGCTTAAGTTCCTTCAAGAAAAAGGCGTTCACGTTGGCCCAGCTAAAGCTGCAAACGCTGGTGGTGTTGCTACATCTGCTCTCGAAATGTCACAAAACTCAATGAGAATGTCATGGACTGCAGAAGAAGTTGATGCTAAACTTCACCAGATCATGGTTACTATTCACAATAACGCTGCTACTGCTGCTGCGAAATATGGCTTTGGCTATAACCTCGTTGCAGGTGCAAACATCGCTGGCTTCGAAAAAGTTGCTGAAGCGATGATCGCACAAGGCGACTACTAATCAAAATTGCATTTCCAAGGCGTACAGCTCAGGCTGTACGCTTTTTTTATAGCAATTTAACCTTGCCATTGTGTAACCATGGGGATTATAATAGTGTTATCAAGGTGCCCAATTGGGAGAATAGGGAATGGGGATATGCCCCAGCGAACCCATCACTGTGAGAGGGAGTACCGGCAAGGCCACTGTTTACGCGGGAAGGCGCCGGTGCGATGAAATCTAGCCAGGAGACCTGCCTTGAGAACTAAACCAGCGACGAAGGTAAAGTCCGGGTTCTTTTTGTTGTAAAGAGAATCGGGATTTTTTTAGTGGAAAAAAGGGGACAACAAAATGAGACGACAAGAAATGAACGCTGTATTAATGGGTATTCAATCGCCAAGCCACGATTGGGAGTCCCGCGCAAAACACAGGGTCGACCAACTGATTAAGCCCGTTGGAAGCATGGGTAAACTAGAGGACTATTACGTACAGCTGTGTGCCATAGGGCAGACTTTGGCGCCCACACTCGAAAAGCGCGCCATTATTGTCTTTAGCGGCGACCATGGAGTAATCGACGAAGGGGTGGCAGTTTGCCCTCAAGATGTGACCCTCAAGCAGACCTTAAACTTTGTAAGGGGCTATACAGGGGTTTGTGCACTGGCTAAACAAGCGAGAGCTACTTTAATACCCGTCGATGTAGGTGTCAATGCAGAGATAGCCATGCCGGGCATCATGCCTCGAAAAATTGCCTTTGGAACAAAAAATCTCAGAATAGAACACGCTATGACTAAGGCCCAGGCAGTGCAGGCCATAGAAGTGGGTATCGAGATGGCACAAATGGCCTTCGATCAAGGCTTTCAGATACTCGGCACAGGCGAGATGGGCATTTGCAATACAACCCCAAGTGCCGCGATTCTCGCTGTACTCGGAGGTGTGCCAGCAGAGCGCGTTACAGGTATGGGCGCCAACTTAGAAGACGAAAAAGTGTTACACAAAATTCGCGTGGTGCAAGATGCCATCGATAGACATAAGCCAAACCCCGAGGATCCCTTAGATGTACTGGCCAAAGTGGGCGGTTTTGAAATTGGGGCCATGTGCGGTGCCTTTATTGGCGCCGCCTCAGTGGGACTTCCAATTGTAGTAGACGGCTTTATCGCGACAGTGGCCGCGCTATTGGCAGTGCGGCTAAATCCAAAAGTGAAGGCTTACCTCATTCCCTCGCATCGCAGCAAGGAGAAAGGCGCGGCATTTGCCTCGGAACTCTTGGGACTAGAGCCACCTTTATCCATGGACATGCGATTGGGAGAAGGCACCGGGGCCGCCCTGATGTTCAACATTTTGGAGGCTGCCTGCTTTATGGGCATTGAAATGATTACATTTGAAGAGGCTGGCATTGGCGTGGTTTAAGGGCTTAGTGCCCAAGGGCACCATCTGTATCTAGGTGGTGCTTTTTTTATAACTTTTCTTCAAGCTAAAATTAAAAATGTTGCGTAAAATGTGCTTTTTCGGATATGATATTGTTAATACTTTATAAAGAGCGGTAGTGTTCGTCGGCGGACGAATGCGCTGTGGGGGGAAGCATACAATTATGGTCAACGAAAAGGGTATAGCGTTAAGCGAGCTTATGCAGATGCCATTTATGCAGGGCAACGATATGGTGGCGGGTCATGGCGGTGCGAGTGGCCTCGTGTTCGATGTAAATGTTATGGTAGACCTAGATATTTTGCAGTGGATTAAGCCTGGTGAACTTTTATTGACCACGGCACATGTGTTTAAAACCGCCAGTATCGAAGAGGTGATGGCGCTGTTTAGGGCGCTCAAAAAAAAGGGTCTGGTCGGTCTTTGCATTAAGATATTTCCCTATGTAAACGCCCTCGACGAAAGGTTGATTGCACTGGCCAATGAAATCGAGCTGCCGGTGATTGACCTCAATTACGAGGTTTCGTTTAACGAAGTGATGACGCCAATTTACCGCTTGTTTTTAAATCGACAGGCGCTTATTTTAGATCGTGTAGAAACCGTGCACCGCGAGGCGATGACCATCCTTTTAAAGGGTGGTGGCGCTTCAGAAATTGTTCAGATGTTGAGCAATTATTTAGAGCATCCCATATACTTTATCGACTATCAATTCGACGAGGTTATAGCGGGGCTGCAGGGCGACAGTGTGTATCATCAGCTGACAAAAGAATTCTCGGAGTCCAAGCAATTGGCACGGGCCAAGCGCAGACAAGATGTGCTTCAAATTGATGGACAAGGGGTTGAAAGGCAGCTTATTCCCGTATTGGTCAAAGACGAAGTGCGCGGGCATTTGGTGGTTTATGGAAAGCGACGCAAAATATCGAATGTCGATGTGCTCAGCTTGGAGTCTGCGGCCTCACTTCTGGCCATAGAGTCGCTAAAAAAGCTGTCTATAAAAGAAGTTGAAAACAAGTATAAGGCCGAGTTCTTCGACGATCTAATCGCCCTTGAGCAGCTGCGCAGAGATAAGGCCTTAGAGCGCGCAGTCAACTATGGGTTTAAGGTAGATGGTCACTATAGCATAGTCACGATTAAGCTGCCTGCCATTACCGGTGATGCCAATGGCGTTCAGGTGAGCCTAAGAGCTACAAAGATTATCTATCTTATGGAGATGGCGCTGCAACACCAGGGCAGATCCTATCTGATTGCCACAAAAAATGAGAGCATAAACCTACTTTTAATGTGGCAAAGCAAACAAGACTACGGGCGTTTTGTAGATGAGATGGTCGAGCAACTAGAGAAAATTTTAAGGGAGAAAGTGAAGCTCGAGGTCTTTACAGTGGGTGTAGGGAGATGCTACGCGCATTTGGGCAATTGCTACCTCAGTTTAAGAGATGCGGTTAAGGCCATAGAATTATCTTCAATTTATAAGACATCGGCGATTAGATTTGATCGATTGGGTATATATAAACTGTTGAGTAACGAAGTACTGCGAGACGAAATACAAGAGTTCTACGAGGCGACCGTTATGCCCCTTGTATTATACGACCAAAAGCGCGATACCGACCTGGTCAAGACGCTAGAAGTTTACTTTGAAGTAAACGGCAATTTAAAAAAGATGTCTGAGGCGCTCTTTACGCATTACAATACAATTCTCTACCGCATTTCGAGAATCAAAGAAATTACAAATAAAGACCTAGAAGATGAACACGACCGTTACGGACTCCAAACGGCCCTGAAAATCCGAAAAATTCTAGAGCTCGAGAGGTGAGGCATCATGAAGGTTTGCAGAAGGTGTGGCAAAATCGATCAAAGTGTTAACGCGGCCGGCTTTTGCGTTGGGTGCTTTATAAGCGAACGACAAGATTACGACAATGTTCGCAACTACGTGCGCACCCATCCCAATGTGACTGTTATCGATGCACACATGGCAACGGGCGTTAGTCTAAAAACAATCGATCGGCTAATTCGAGACGGCGACCTCTCTCTGAAACAGACAGACAACGCGCCTTCAGATGAGGATTAACATAGTTTTTTACCCCATTGTTTGGTATAATCAACGGTGGGGTTTCTCTATTTTTTGCAGATGTGGGGTTTGTAAAAATACAGTGCAGAAGCCTCTAACATACGGACTAATTTGGAGGATTTTAAGATGATTCAACTGATTTCGAACTTTTTTAAGCTAAAGGAGCATCAAACGACCTTTAGAACAGAGTGGATGGCAGGTCTCACAACCTTTATGACCATGGCATACATACTCGCTGTCAACCCAGGTATGCTCAGTTCAACGGGCATGGACAAAGGTGCCCTCTTTACCGCAACGGCACTAGCATCTATTGTAGGCACTTTGGCAATGGCACTCTTGGCAAATCTCCCCTTTGCCCTTGCACCGGGCATGGGCTTAAATGCGATCTTCGCCTTCACCATCTGCGGCGCCCTCGGCGCGAGCTGGCAGACAGCGCTTACTGCGGTGTTAATAGAAGGTATTATCTTTATCGCCTTAACCTTCCTTCGCGTTCGCGAGGCGATTATCGATGCAATTCCAATGCCCATTAAACACGCAATCTCCGTGGGTATCGGCCTCTTTATCGCCTTTATTGGATTTAACAACTCGGGTATTGTGAAGACGGGCATGTCGGCACTACCAGATGGCAATTTAATTGGCTTAATCGTCTCGCTAGGCGATTTGACTAGCCCAAGTGCGCTGGTGGCACTCGCGGGTATAATCGTTACGGGTGCACTGCTCGCGCGCCGCGTTAAGGGCGCGATTTTATATGGTATTTTGGCCTCTACACTTCTTTCGGTACCCATGGGCCTCATTAGCTTTAACGGATTTGTCCCTGTTCAGTTGCCGCCGTCTATTGCGCCAATCTTTATGAAGTTCGACTTCTCTAATGTCTTTACCATGGACATGATTCTCATTATGTTCACACTGCTATTTGTAGACATGTTCGATACGGTGGGCACGCTTATTGGCGTTTCCGACCGCGCGGGTATGCTCGACAAAAATGGCAAAGTGCCAAATGCTAAACAAGCGCTACTGGCTGATGCCATTGGTACAACTGTAGGCGCATGCCTAGGTACTTCAACGGTCACAACCTATGTGGAATCTGCAGCAGGTGTTACAGAAGGCGGCAGAACGGGATTAACTGCTCTCTCTACAGCATTCTTCTTTATGCTAGCCCTCTTTTTCTCGCCGGTATTCTTAATGGTGCCAGCAGCGGCAACGGCACCTGCCCTAATCATCGTCGGCATGTTTATGATGGCGCCGGTTTCGAAGATACACTGGGACGATTTCACCGAAGCCATTCCAGCCTTCTTAACCTTTGTAATGATGCCCTTTAGCTATTCCATCGCCGACGGTATCACCTTTGGTATTGTGTCTTATGTGCTAATCAAATTGGCGTCGAATCGCTCAAAAGACATCCCCGTACTCACTTATGTATTGGCGGCGCTGTTGGTACTAAAGTATGTGATTCATGCCATCCAGTAGCAATATGCCATCCAATAGCAACGCGCCTCAACCATTAGCACAAGCATTCGCCTTGACACTAGATAGCATCGACTTAAAAATAATATCAGACAGCGGTCAATGCTTTAGGTGGTATGCTCTAAACCCTTCGGAATACTTAATCTGCGACGGATCAAGCGCCGCAATAGTCGCCCAAAGTGAGCCACAAAAGGCGGTCGTAAAGGCCGCCTTTGGCGAACCAAAGGATTGGCATCACTACTTTGACAGCGCACATCACTACACTGCACTCGAAAGCGCTCTAATCGCCGAAGACCAGAGACTTAAACCCATAATCGAAGCCTCACGTGGCCTAAGGCTTCTCAACCAAGACCCTCTAGAAATTCTAGTGACCTTTATGATGTCGGCCAACAATCACATTCCTCGGATACGCTCGTTTATGCTCCGGTTGTGTGAAGGTTATGGCACAGAGCTCGGTCAGTGGCAAGGGCGTGGGGTGTATGGGTTCCCAACCCTTCAAAAGCTGGCATCCCTTACAGAGCAGGACTATGTAGCCCTCGGCGCTGGCTATCGCGGCCGCTACCTTGCAGCGACCATGGGCCGCCTCAGCGCCGACCCCGATTACCTCAATTGGCATGCGCTAGAAGACACCGAGCTTCGCGAGAGACTGATGGACCTTATGGGCGTGGGCCGAAAAGTGGCAGATTGCGTAGCCTTGTTTGGCTACGGGCGCTGGACGTCTTTTCCTGTAGACACTTGGATTAAACAATTGGCAGTGCCTTGGCTGGACCTTCCAGAAAAGGTGGCCGACAGAGTGGTCTTAGAGGCATTTACAAGGCGCTATGGAGACCATCGCGGACTTGTGCAGCAGTACTTGTTTTACTACTATCGCATTCATGGAGGGCTGGCATGATTATGTTTGGCAACTTGGTAAACGGTGTGGCAATTGTTATAGGCGGTTTGTTGGGCTTGTTAATCGGCAAGCGCATCAGTGCCAATTTCGAGCGGCACATGATGCAAGCGGTGGCACTGGGCATTGTGGTTTTGGGCATTATGGGTGCTATCGAAGTGCGAAATCCGCTTTTGATGATTCTTTCACTAGCGGGCGGTGCGCTGCTCGGCGCCTGGTGGCAAATCGAGGCCAAGCTCGAAAGTGTTTCCGAGAGAATAAAACACGCGCTAAAGCTTAAATCCGATGGCTTTGTGGCGGGGTTTGTATCGGCGACGCTGTTGTTTTGCGTGGGGTCAATGGCCATTGTGGGCAGCCTCAACAGCGGACTTTACGGAGACCACAGCGTACTTTTGGCTAAGGGCCTACTCGATGGCATGATCGGCCTATTAATGGCCTCTACCCTCGGGGTGGGCGTGGCCTTTTCTGCGATTCCCGTATTTTTATATCAGGGAGCCATTGTGCTGGGGTCAAGCGTTTTAGCCCCCTATTTAAGCGAGCGATTAATCGGCGATGTATCGTCGGTGGGCAGTGTGCTGATTTTGGCAATCGGCATAAAAATGCTGGGCATTGTGGACATTAAAATTGGCGACATGCTGCCGGCAATTCTGGTGGCGGGACTTTTAAGCGCCGTGATTTAAAGAAGCGCTTGCGGGTATATATTTAGAGCTTTATAAGATAAAGGCATTTAAAAAATTTGGGGGATGTTATGGATATATTCTTGGCGAGACAACCTATTTTTGACAGAGACCTACAGGTTCAAGCCTACGAACTCTTGTATCGGTCAGATCAAGACTCAGAAAAGAGCGTTTTTCAAGATGGCGATCGCGCAACCTCTCAGGTTATTGCACAATCCATGTTTGTAACAAACTTCGAAAAGCTCGTGGCAAATAAGCGCGCCTTTATACACTTTACAGATGCACTTATTTTACAAGAGATCCCCCTTCTCTTCGACAAAGGACGCATGGTCATCGAATTTAGTGCCTTGCACCCTGTTGGCCCAGAGCTCATTGACGCCATTAAGCATCTTAAGTCCCTCGGCTATACCATTGCCCTAGACGATGCGGGATCGAATGGGAGTTACGACAATTTAACCCCCTATGCAGACATTTTAAAAGTAGACTTTAAACAGGCTAATATTGCAGATCGAAAGGGCATAACCAATTATTTCAAGGGCACAAAGGCAAAGCTGCTAGCCAAAAAAGTAGAGACCCGAGAAGACTTTAAAGAGGCCCTGAGCCTCGGGTATTCTCTGTTCCAGGGCTACTTCTTTGCAAAGCCCGATACGGTTAAAAGCAAAGATATTCAGCCCCTTTCTACAACCTACCTCAGACTCTTAAAGGGCCTTAGCCAATTAGAGCCCTCCTACGACCAGCTCTCCATGGTGGTGGAATCCGATGTAGCCATGTCGTTTAAGCTGCTTAAGCTTATCAATTCTCCTGCCTTTTATCGCAGGTCGCGCATTCAAAGCATCAATCAAGCCCTCGTTTTACTGGGTTTAAACGAGTTTAGAAAATGGGTAATGTTGCTGATGCTCCAAGATGTGGGGCAAGATAAGCCCGACGAACTGCTTAAGACCGTCTTAATACGGGGCAGGCTGATGGAGCTAATCGCCAAGACATATCATTTACAGGCTATAGGGCCTGAGTGTTTTCTTACGGGCCTTTTGTCACTCATCGATGTGATGACCGACCGAGACTTGGCGGTGGTGGTTGGCGAGCTCTCGCTTAGTGAGAAAATGTCTAAGGCGTTGCTAGCAAAAGAAGACCTACTCGGCAACGTGTTGGGATTGGTCATTAGCTACGAGCAAACAGATCATGAGGCGATGAACACCTACTGCCAGAACTTAAAAATTGATGCATTAGAACTACCACTGCTGTATTTTGAGTCTATGGAGTGGGTAGATATGCTTCTCGCCGACGACGGCACCACCCATTAGCGGGAAATCATTCAAGGAAATAACCATTCAAGGGAATAACCATTAAACCACATCAAGAGGTCAACACATGAATGTTTGCGATTGCAACATAATACACCCAGAAAAAGTAGAGAAGGCAAAGACTCAGATGCTTAACGATGAAACCTACCATCATCTAAGTGAATTCTATAAAGCAATGAGCGATTACAATCGACTGAGAATTTTAAGCGTGCTCTTTCATGGTGAACTGTGCGTTTGCGATATTGCCAACATAATGGGAATGACCCAATCTGCAGTCTCGCATCAATTAAAAACCCTAAAGCAAGCGCGATTGGTAAAGTACAGAAAAGATGGAAAAGTGGTGTTTTATGCCCTCGACGATATGCACGTACAGCAAGTGTTTAAAATGGGTGTAGAACACATTAGCCATGTTAAATAAATTTAAACGGATAAAGCGATAGTACGCGTGAATTTTGTGTAAAGGGGCTTGAAAAAACCCCTTATTTCGTTTATAGTAGACTTGTTAGCACTCATAAGAATTGAGTGCTAGAAATTCGATTAAAGGAGGGTCATCATGAAAATTAGACCATTGGGTGACAGAGTAGTAATCAAGCGCATTGAAGCGGAAGAAAAAACTGCTAGTGGCATTGTACTTCCAGGACAAGCCAAAGAGAAGCCTCAGGTTGCTGAGGTAGTCGAGATTCCAGCCAAAGCAGATGGCGAGTTTCCATTATCAGTGGGTGACCGTGTAATTTTTAAACAATATTCGGGCACAGAAGTTAAAGTGGGTAACGACACATATACCGTCATCGATGTAGAAAACGTCTTGGCGATTGTTGAATAGGAGGCTTATCAATGGCAAAAGAAATTTTGTTTGGTGAAGACGCGAGAAAGAAACTCGAAGCTGGCGTCAATAAACTTGCAGATACAGTAAAAGTGACATTGGGACCAAAGGGTCGCAACGTCATTCTCGATAAAAAGTTTGGCTCACCCCTCATTACAAATGACGGTGTGACCATCGCACGCGAAATCGAGCTCGAAGACCCATACGAAAACATGGGCGCTCAGCTCGTTAAAGAAGTTGCCACAAAGACAAACGACATCGCAGGCGACGGCACAACAACCGCTACTCTTTTAGCACAAGCTATTGTACGCGAAGGCCTAAAAAACGTGGCAGCGGGTGCAAACCCAATGATCCTTAAAAAAGGCATTGAAAAAGCGGTTAAAGTGGCAGTAGACCACCTTAAAGAAGTAACAATGGTCGTCGACACAAAGGAATCCATTGCCAATGTTGCATCGATTTCTGCGGCAGATAGTGAAATTGGCGCCCTTATTGCAGAAGCGATGGAGCGTGTAGGCAACGAAGGCGTTATCACAGTAGAAGAATCAAGAACTATGACGACTGAGCTCGAAGTAGTAGAAGGTATGCAATTCGACCGTGGTTATATCTCGTCTTACATGGCGACAGACCACGAGAAAATGACTGCATCTCTAGAGAACCCTTATATCTTAATTACAGACAAGAAAATCGGCAATATTCAAGATATCTTGCCAATTCTCGAGCGCATTCTGCAAGGTGGCAAGAAACTCCTTATCGTCGCTGAAGACGTTGAAGGCGAAGCACTTGCTACAATCATCGTCAATAAACTCCGCGGCACATTCGACGTGGTCGCCGTTAAGGCACCTGGCTTTGGCGATCGCAGAAAAGAAATGCTTCACGATATCGCTATCTTAACTGGTGGTACTGTTATTTCAACAGATCTTGGCTACGAGCTCAAAGACGCAACCATGGAAATGCTCGGCCGCGCACACCTTGTCAAAGTCGACAAAGACACAACCACTATCGTAAACGGCGAGGGCGACGAAGTTGCCATCAAAGAGCGCGTGCGTCAGCTAAAAATGCAAATCGAAGAAACAACTTCTGAATTCGACAAAGAAAAACTCCAAGAGCGTCTTGCTAAGATCTCTGGTGGCGTTGCAGTCGTTCGCGTAGGTGCTGCAACAGAAGTCGAGATGAAAGAGAAAAAGCTTCGCATCGAAGACGCCCTCAACGCAACGCGCGCAGCAGTTGAAGAAGGCATTGTACCAGGTGGTGGCACAGCGCTTCTCAACACAATCAAATACGTTGAAGCCCTTATCGCTGAGCTCTCTGGCGACGAAAAAACAGGCGCCCTTATCATCCGCCGCGCCCTCGAAGAACCAGTTCGCCAAATCGCCATCAACGCTGGCCTCGAAGGCTCTGTAGTGGTAGAAAAAGTGCTCAATGCAGAAATGGGCATCGGCTTCGACGCCTACAATAACATCTACGTCAACATGAAAGAAGCGGGCATCGTAGACCCAACAAAGGTAACGCGTACAGCGCTCCAAAACGCAGGCTCTATCGCTGCAATGTTCCTCACAACTGAGGCAGCCGTTGTAGACGTAACCCCAGAGAACCCAGCAGCTGCCATGGGCGGCATGGGTGGCATGGGCGGCATGGGCGGCATGATGTAGTTTTAGTAAAGCAGCCTAGCAATAGCAAGAGGTTCCCGACTTGGGAACCTCTTTTTGTGCTCTAAAAAGCCGAAATGCTCACATTTTGCTCACATGCCCTTCTGAAGAGGACTTGATCGGATAAGGGGGTGAAGCAAGGGATTTACCGTCTCCAATGGGATAAAACATTCGGCTATAGCCCCTTTTCGATGGTGCTTCTAACGATTTTGAAAAAGAGCCTTTCTGACAGGTAACGCTTGATGGCAATAAGGGCTGGAGCATTTCCCCCAACTGGGTATCGAAGCTTATTTTTTGAATCCGTTGCGGCTTTAAAGATCATGTTTGCAACAACCTGGGGGCCTTCAGCGTTCATTCCGGCTTTTTTGGAGTTGCTGTAGGCGATGTCGAAGTAGCTTTTGTAGTCTGTGGGAATCTTGTCTAGGTGCAGATCCTGAGAACGGCCATAGAAGTCCGTTTTTATTGGGCCTGGCTCGATGAGCTTAGCTTGTATGCCAAGGGGTCTAAGCTCGTAATGAAGGGATTCCATAAAGCCCTCGACTGCCCATTTTGTACTGTGATATAAGCTGTAGATTGGAAACGTAACGCGACCGCCGACCGAGGAGATTGTGAGAATTCTACCGCTGCGGTTTTTTCGGAAATGTGGCAGAATAGCACGAGTGACATTCATCACACCAAATACATTGGTATCAAATTGCTTTTGCACCTGCTCGGGTGAAGCCGCCTCGAAGACGCCGACTGCACCATAGCCTGCATTGTTCAGTAAGACGTCAATTTTCCCGAAATCCCTAGTAACGGCTTCGATGCAGGCGTGGATGCTTTGGATATCCGTGACATCTAGCGGATAGAGCTTAACACCGGGTAGCTTGGCGAGCTCCTGAGATTTCCCAGGATCCCGCATAGTAGCGGCAACCCGCCAACCCTTTTCACTAAATACCTCAACTGTAGACCTGCCAATACCGCTAGATGCACCTGTAATAAGAATTGTTTTGCTTGATTTCATGATTACTTCCTCCTTGTTAAAGTTGGCTAAGGCGTTGGTGGAGTTCTTTTCCCAGCCTTTTTGCCGAATAGGGATCTTGGCCTGTAATTAAATTTCTATCCGTAACGACATTGCTAATCATGGGAAGGGAGACTTGCTTCAAAAGGATCCCCGCTTCCCTCAAAAAATCCTCTGGGTACTTCTTCAAATGACCATGAACGGCTTTAAATGGCGGGAGATCCTCGGTCATAAATTCGCTTAGCCGGGTTACGCAGGTCGCTTCGTACCCCTCGTACAGGGGCTTTCCAGCCTCAGTAGTTGCGCAAGCGAGTATAGCAGGTGCATGACAGATAAGCGCTGTGAGCTTGTCATTCTCCTTAAAGTAGGCTAGCAGTGCTCCGACGCGAGGGTTCTTTATATCAGAAGACAACCAATCCTCGTGGAGAAGGTCGGTCATTGGGGCGTGGCCACCGGGTACAAAGAGCAAGTCGTAGGGTGCCAATAGATTGGAGTCTTTTAGTAGGCTGTCGAGGGGGATAGGGTCGTTAAGACCCAAGGCAATGAGCTGATTGTAGGTTTTTATGCCATCCTCGAGCTTCTTCTTAGAAAAACTCCAGTACATAAGTCTATAGGAATTCGCATCGATATTGGCGGCTTTCCCCCCTAAAGATGTAAAGTGAATTTCGTAGCCTGCTGCTAGTAGTGGTGCAAGGGGTTCTACGAGCTCTCCTAGGAAAATACCTGTAGAATGATAGCGCCCTTCGCGAAGTGGAATCTTATCTGCGGAGGATAAAAGGACTAAAATTTTCTTGTGCATAGAATCACCTCACTGTAGTTATATACTGATGTTCGTTGGTTCGTTCATTGGTTCGTTCGTTGGTTATTCGGTTCGTTGGTTTAATTATACGAACGTTAAAGCCTTAAGAAAACTCCTCCAATCCTTTTGGGATCAGAAGAGTGAACTACCTCAGAAAGCAGCTGCCTTCGATGGCATCAATCATGCCCTTAAGGGTTTCGACTGCATTCTTTATGGTTAGGAAGTAGTAGTTTTCTGTACCGAGCTTTTCGGAATCGACAATACCTGCCTGGCGAAGGGTTTTTAAATGATGGGAGATTGCGGGTCTAGAAAGGCTAATGAAGCCATCCAGCTGACTCACATTCAAGCGGTCGTGTTTGGCGAGCTCGAGGACGATACGCTGCCGATTGATATCTGAAAGTGCAATAAACAGTGGAATACATTCCTTGAAATAATCTACGGATTGATTCAGTGCTGCATCGTCTTGGGGGTTCTTTCGCATGACTTGCCTACTCTCGTTTTATTGGTTCGAACGTTTAAACCTTATAACCTATTATGGATCTGATTTTGGCATTTGTCAAGCATAATAGACGCGGGTTAGCAAGGGAGTTACTTTGCATTGTTAGTCGCCTTCTTTCGTGTAATCAGGTAAAGCAGAGGACCAAAGGATCCGACAGCCAGGGTAATGATTGTCCAGAGGATAAAGCTGCGCTTCATGCGCTTGGCATCCTGGTATAACCAAGCAATGAAGAAGCCGGCGCATATAAAAAGATCGACGAGGATTTGAAGGGTGGCGGAGTTCGTCATCCCCTCTTTAAAGATGCCAATGATACCGAATTCAAAGCTTGCAAGGATGGTTAATGCTAAAAAGGGCAGGGTGATGGCAATGAGTAATGGCTTGGGGATGGCCTCGACAAATGATGTCGACTTAGTTGTGTCCATAGAATTCCTCCAAAGTTATGTATGTAGTGCTCACTACATGTTATAATGTAGCATGCACTACACGTAAATGTCAATATTAATTTTGAGGTGACTATGGATAGCTTTTCGCTTAAAAAGCAAGACTATGTGGTTCGAATTGCAGGCTTTATGCTCGAACAGGGTATTTCGGCTTGTTCTTTAAAAAAAATGGCTGAGGCGGCCTCTACCAGTGACCGCATGCTAATGCACTATTTTAAGGACAAGGATGAAATCATGCTCCTGGCCCTAAGTCATATCAGCCAAGAGATGATGGCTTTACTGATGAGCAATCCAAATTTGAGATTGAGCTTTGAAGCCTTTATCCCCTTTCTACTTGAATCGATAGAGAACGAGCATTTTAAACCCTACTTCGATATATGGTTTGAACTGATTCATTTAGCATCAGTCCAGAGTATTCCCTATGCATCCGTGGCCAAGGAGATTGGCGATACCTATTGGCAGTGGCTAATTCGGACGAATATAGTTGATTCGGAGGAATGGCTAGAGGAGAAAACAGCCCTGCTTTTTGCGTTTGTAGAGGGTCTAGTCCTCCTCAATAAAATGGGCATGCATGACAAGGGGAAATTAGCAGCCACAGCGATGTTGCAACTGATTGCTAAAAGAACCTAGCGATAATCATAAAACAGGCACTCTGCTATTGCTTAGCAGGGTGCCTGTTCATAAGTGGGTCAAAAGAAGATCTTAATTCTATACTAGGTGCCAATGCCCATTTCAATCTATAGAATTTGGATTGTGTAATGGTTACTATACCGGGTATTAATAGGGTATTCATTCGATGGGTTTGGGAGGTATTTAAATGTCAAAGCAAGTGATCTTATGTGTCGATGATGAAAAGTCGGTATTGGACATCTTGAAAGAGCAACTTCGGGCCACTGTAGATAAGGATTTTATTATAGAAGTGGCAGATAATGGGCAAGATGCCATTGCTATTATTGAGGAATATGCTCTTAAGAATTACCCCATCCTCATGGTTATTTCGGATTACATTATGCCGGGTATGTGCGGTGATGAACTCTTGAGAACCATCCATAATAATCATCCGGAGATTGTCAATATTCTATTGACTGGACAAGCAACCTTTGACGGTATATCCGCCATTATTAATAATGCAAGCCTCTTTAGATTTATTCAAAAGCCTTGGCAAAAGGAAGACTTGCTCTTGTCGGTACAAGAGGGCATTAAAAGCTATCTTAAAGACAGGGTAATCATACGTCAAAATGAGGTGCTAAAATCCCAGAATGCAGCTTTGGAGACTTGGTCTAAGGCCACGGTAGAAGCTCTGGGAAAAGCCCTTGATTCAAGAGATACAACCACATCTGGCCACTCGAAGCGCATGGCAGATTTAGCAGTTTCTCTGGCGAAAAAGATAGACCAATCGACTGAACCAGCGTTTGTTTCGGTTTCTTACTCAGAACAAGAGATTGAAGTGCTTTACTATGCAGCCTTATTGCATGATATAGGCAAGATTGGTGTTGGAGAACATATTCTGCTTAAAAAGCATCGTCTGTCGGATCATCAGATCAAGGCGATTAAGACTCGCTATCGGTTGTTGGAATATCAGTTATCAAATAGACCACAGGATGCACTCAGTGAGGCAGATGTATGGTTTCTTTCAAATAGCGAGGTATTGTTTGAAAGAATTAGTCAAATGAGCCTTGCAGAGTCACTTGCTCAAGAGGATCTAGATTACTTGAATTTCATTGTAGAGTTGCAGATTTTAGATGATAAGGGCAATACTGTTCATTTGCTTGAATCAGACGAGCAAACTAATTTAGAAGTGAGATACGGCAATCTCACCCATGCTGAACGAGAGATTATTAAAACACACGCGTCAATAACTTACGAGATATTAAGTGACATTCCGTGGCCTGAGCATCTGGCCAATGTACCTATGCTAGCGGCTAGTCACCACGAAAGACTAGATGGAACAGGTTATTACAAGGGTCTATGTGGAGATCAGCTGACCATGTCCACAAGAATCTTAGCGGTTCTCGATGTGTATGAGGCCTTAACATCCCAAGACAGACCCTACAGACAAAGGCAGACACCAACTAGCGCCCTTAACATTTTGCAGCAAGAAGCGGCTGGGGGAAGATTAGATGGGGCAATTATAAATATGTTGATGTCTATGATTGAAAGTAACAATGGTGACATCCATGCATGATGAAAATTTGATTGTATACATTGATGAACAAAATGAGACCGCATGGCAAATTCGTCGTCGTCAGAGGGCAAAATCGCTTGAAATAGCCACTGAAAGCTATGAAAAGGCCTGCGCCATTAATTACGAGAAGGGTCGGGTCTTATCTCAGGTAACCCTTGCGGTTCATGATATTTATCAAGCGGACTACGAAGCGGCCTTAGAAAAGTTGCTTCAGACTGAAGGCCTTATTAAAGACATGGACTTGCCAAATTGGCATGTTCGGGCTCTAAATACCTTCAGTTTTGCCTATGTCAATATGGGAAAACACGATTGTGCATTGCCATACCTAACCCTGGGTATCGCTGAGGCCAAAGCCCACAAAATTAATGATATGGCAGTTTTACTGCTCTATAATTTAGCAGAAATATATAAGAGTGATGCCATTAAAAGGTATGAGGAGGCAAATGCGTTGCTTGAACAAGCGCGGGTGCTATCTGAGCAGTATTTAAGAGATAGTCTCCCCTTGATTTTAGCGAGTCTAGCGGTTTGTCAAAGCTACCTGGGTAACAAGGCGTTAATGAAGACTTATGTTGAAAGGGCCTTAATTGCAGCAAGCGAATCAGAAGAAATGAATTCGGTAGACCAGTGTTACCATGTTTTAGGAGAGTTATATCTCACCGAAGGTGATTATCCTAAATGCATAGAAATTGTGAATAAGAGTATTTCCCACCAAAAGCAATATACACAAACTTTCGGACTGGCAAATAACGATTACTTATTGGCAAGGGCCTATCACCAACTGGGTCAAGACGATTTGGCCTATTTCCACGGATCTCAGGCCATGTCCGTGGCATCAGAACTAGGAATGTCAATTAAGGGTGGCGTGGCCCAATTGTTGGGCACCCTGTCGGAAGCGAGGGGGGACTTTGAAAGCGCTGTAAAATACATGAAAATTGTTTTGGAAGAGAATGAAAAGCAATACACCTTAGAACTCAAAAACCAGATAAGTGTGATGTCGGCCGAACTGAAGAACACGCAACTTCAAAAGGATGCGGAGATCTACAAACTTAAAAATGTTGAGTTAAAAGATAAGTCGGAT
>CALFXQ010000274.1 GCA_937958285.1 uncultured Fusibacter sp.
CTCTGCATCGCCATACCAAGGACTTTTCGAGTCGACATTTCCTGCGAGATGGGCAGCCATACCTATATAGAGCTTCACATTAGTGGGAGATACAACATTATGCCACCATAGTAAAAGCTTTTGATAATCTGCTACTGTAAAGCCAATATTCCAGTAAAGCTGCGGCATAATATAGTCTATAATGCCCATCTCAACCCATTTTTTTGTGTCTGCATAATGGCTGAAGTACGATTGGTTACCGGCTGTATCGCTGCCCCCCCGTAGATTTTTTGCGTTTGCCCAAATGCCAAAGGGACTAATGCCAAACTGAACAGATGGCTTTATTGCTTTAATTGCAGATTGGACATCTTTAATGAGAGTCGTTGTATTGTCACGGCGCCAATTTTCTAGGGACTGACCATTGCCATATTGCTTATATGCGGTTTGATCTTCAAACTTAGCATCAGGATAAAAGTAATCGTCAAAATGTATGCCATCAATCGCGTACCGGCTGATGATATCGACCACCTCAGAAACAATAATATTGCGCACCTCTGGCAAACCCGGATTGTAGTAGAGCTTACCATCTGTGTGTAATACGGTCCAAGGACGGTTTAACTTAGCAGGATTGTTGTCTGAGAGTTGAGCAAAAGGATCGACACCAGCTTTAACCGGTGTGGTCGTAATCCGGTATGGATTAAGCCAAGCATGGATCTGAAGCCCGCGTTTATGTGCCCCCTCAACCCAATAAGCCAGCGGATCAAAGTTATCTTGCGGCGCGAGGCCCTGCTTTCCGGTTAAAAATTGAGACCATGGGAATCGATTTGATGCATAAAAAGCATCCCCACTTGGCCGAATCTGTAGAAAAACTGCATTGAGATTTGACGCTTTAATGTGATCGAGAATGGCATCCGCTTGCGCCTTTAAAGCAGTCGATGAGGTAGTCCCCTTCGAGGGATAATCTAAATTGAATACGGTTGTTACCCAGACGCCTTTTAATAGTTGCTCTGAGTCTTGTGTTGGGTTAGTACCACTTGGTAGCACGGTATTGGGTGTAGCCATGCCCATCAATAGTACGCAGATGGTGAGCATGAGCACGATTAGTCGTTTTTGCATTTTAGACTCCTTTCAGCAACGTTCATATACTCATAGTTTAAAGCAAATGTCGCATGTTGTCAGTGCTCATCGCTGAAATTAAATCTGGTGTAATAGAGGGTAACATCGCTGTAATATTAGAATCTAACATATTTCGACAAAAAAAGACCCCTTTCGGAGCCTTTCGCTTTTTTAATCTACATTGTCAAACGCGGGAATAAATGAATACAGCCAATCTTTTA
Organism: uncultured Fusibacter sp.; assembly: GCA_937958285.1. Lineage (GTDB taxonomy): Bacteria > Bacillota > Clostridia > Peptostreptococcales > Acidaminobacteraceae > QQWI01. The sequence goes on from CALFXQ010000274.1 coordinate 1,317, forward strand.
TCGCGCTATCGCAAAATGCACCTTTAATGCCATTGATATACATGGTCTTAAAAGCGTCGTGCTTCCAACCAAATGCACTTTGAAGGAGTTCGTATTCCAAAGTCATGGTGGTACTCGAAACTGTGCGATTGTCGGTGTTCACCATCACGCACATATCTGCTAAATAGAATTGATTTATGGGGTGATTTTGGGGAACATCTACTATTTTCGTCTGCAAATTGCTGGTGGGGCATGCCTCAATCACTACATCGTGAGACTTAACTAAATCAGCTGTTTCGGGATGCTTGGCGATGGCACAACCATGACCAATGCGCGTTGCTCCAAGCAGACGAACCGCATTTTCAACATTTTCCCAATGCCCAGTTTCTCCAGCGTGCATCGTAATTTGAAAACCCTTTTCACGGGCGTATGTTACGGGTTCGACAAAGGCGTGTGCATATCCCAATGGTTCTGCACCTGCTAAATCCACCGCCACAACTCCGGTATTTAGATACGGAAGCCCAGCTTCGATAAGATCAAACATTTTTTGCACAGAATGATGGCGCAAATGTGAGAGTATCCAGTTTCCTTTTATCGGGTAGAGCGATTCTGCCTGCCTCATCCCCTCGATTGCCGATTCAATAACATCAGAAAGAGCAAGTCCCTTTCGCGTATGGAGATGTGGTGCAAACCGCACCTCTAAATATCTCACTGACTCCCTTGCAGCATCTTCAAAGAGTTCAAAGGCAAATCTTTTAATGACCGCCTTCGACTGCATAAGTGAAATTGGCAGATCAAATGCCTTGAGATACATCTCTAGAGAATCACAATCTCTAGGTGCCTGCAGAAGTGATTTAACGTCTTGAAATGTTGATTCACTTGGAATAAGTCCCATCTCCAAACCTATTTCCAAACAAGATTCCGGTCTTAAGCTGCCATCTAAATGACAATGCAATTCAACTTTTGGCAATGCGCCTAATGTGTTGTTTTTCATAATTACTCCCTCTTATTTTGCCCCACAAAAAAACGCCTAATCGCGAAGAAAATGCAGGACGCACTCTCTTCGTAATCAAGCATTAGGTGCTTGGTAGAGACTCCCAAACCAGACAATTGGGATTATACGAAGTAATTAAAGTTATTATAGCCTCATGTTTTGACACTGTCAATCACGAATCCTCAACTTAAGCTATATTTCGCACACGATCTAGTAGGCGTTAAAAAATCGCCACGCATTAAAAATATTAATCAAAATCACAATTAAAGTCACTAGGTTAAAGACGACCATAATCTTTTCAATGGTTAGTTTTCGGTATAGTACACTGCCGATAACACCGCCAAGAATACCTCCTGGAACCAAATATATGGCCATTTCTAAATTGACATCGACAAATCCTAAGGTCAATACACCCACTAAAAGACGCATACCTTGAGAAGCGAAGATAATGATAATGGAATCAAATACCGCCTCCTTTCTCTGAAGCGAAAAGAGTGTGACCAGCATGGCCACATTAAGAGGTCCACCGCCAATGCCCAGAAATGTAGACAAAGCCCCCAACAACATGCCACACATACCATAGGCTAAAGGATTGTGAAGATGTTTGGAATTCAGTGAAATGTCTGACATCACCAAGGCAAAGACAAGCACTAGCAGCAACAACAAAGACTGATAACCTTTGGATAGCGCATCATCGCCAACCAACACCACAAATATTTGAAAGAGATACTTGCCCAATAGTCCACCAAAGGCAGCTCCCGAGGCGATGTACATGGTGGAACCTTTTATGCGCGCGCCTTTAAAGGTTTGTATGCCCATAGTGACGGTTGCCATGGCAAAGACGGTTATTGAGGAGAGCACACTGATTACTTCTGCATTGTAGTGATTAAAGACATCTAAAACAGGCTTGATAATCATGCCTCCACCAAGCCCAGCCATTGCCCCTATAAGTGATGCGACTAATGCGATTAGAAAATACAATACCGACATGTGAGCCTCCATTGTCAGTATACGCTTTCACAAGTGTGATGGCTACAAAAAAAACAGCACAATTAAATGCTGCGCTGTTTTAATATAAGTTGTGACATTGAGTTCTTTGACCTGAGTATATCTCGAACCATATCTACATCCCAAGTATCCTCAACAAAGAGCGTCGGAACTTCTTCAAGATTTACTTCTTGAATATCGGTAGGAATAAAATCACCTTCAAAATTGAGTATGCGCACTCTCGGTCTACTCGGATTAATCGCTTTGTAATACGAAACTACACCAATGCGCCCATCTGATAAAACCACACCCGACCCCGGAGGAAACAGCCATACTGAATGTAACATGCTACTTAGGATGTGAGGATTGATTTTGTACACACACTCTGCGAGGAGTATATCGATGGCTTGATAAGCGGGCATTTTTTGTCTATAAATGCGGTTGGTTGTCATGGCATCGTACATATCGCAAACGGTAACAATCTGCACATACTCGGGTATTTCTATGCTTTTTAGACCCAGGGGATACCCTGAGCCGTCTAATTTTTCGTGGTGCAACAATATGATCTGTTTTGACAAATAGGGCAAGGCTTCACAGTTCATCACAATCTCGTGACCAAGAGTTGGATGCGCCATAACACAAGCCTTTTCGAGATCTGTTAGCACTTCGGGTTTTTGAAGCACTAGCGGTTCTACTTTAGCTTTGCCAATGTCATGCAGTAGCGCACCTAAGGCAATATCCCTTAAGTGTATAGGTTTATAATTCATATGTTTCGCTGTCAAAATAGACAAGACAGCCACATTGACATTGTGTCGATGGGTGTATGCATCTGCTTCAATCAAATCGACAACAGCAAAGAGAAGGTCTGGATTTTGTTCTAGCACTTCTAACAATTGATCCGCAACAGAGAGAACCAACTCGAGCTGAGAAGGCGGAACTAAAGCCTTTATCCCTAGCGCCTCTGTTTTAAGAACTTCATCGAAGACATCCTTAACGACCCTGACAGCAAAATCATATGTCTTGTCGGGTATCGGCGTAGTTTGTACCTCTGAGTTGTCGAGGTTGAGAAATGTCTCGATAATAGAGACTTCATCAATATTGTGATTGAGGAGTCGTGTCAATATAGCATTACTAATTAGGGCACCCTGTGGAATCAGCAGACTGCCTTGCTCAGTATAAACCGCATCTTTTAAATGTCTGCCTATTAAATGAGAAGTCACTGGTGCCAGTTGCATGCTCATCTCCTGTAATCACTCTAGTAGCTCTATTTTAGCATTAATTCATACTTTTTTCATAGTTTTTCTAATAATTAGTAAAAATATTTTTTCGACTTTCAAGGGTAATATCGGCATATAATGGCAATTTCTTCATAAAAAAGACACACTTTAATTAAAAAGTGTGTTTACATAACTCATTTTTATGCCTTTCACTAATAGCTGTCGAAGATTCCACCCAAAATAAAAGTAATAATTGTCTCTTCTTCGATGTAAATATGTTGTAGCAAATCAGTTGCTTCCATTCTGGCAATAAAATTTGAAGTGATCTCTTCAATGCTTTTACCAATTTGCTTAAAATATCGAATGTCTTTTGCCTCGTCGCCAATGCCAATTTTACACACCTGGTCTCTCTCGGAAATGAGGGTATGCCCATTGTGCTTGATACTTAGTTGCAAATGAACGGTGTCGTCGGACTTAACAAAGCGCTCTGCTACTAATTGAATCTCTTTTGTCAATCTCAGTGTCGATAACTTCATTGTGAAGATCCTCCGCGCAAACTCATGCATGCCATAAAGCGCTCAAACTCTGCAACCGAGACAGTGGTCTTGTTATTCATACTCAAGACATGCTCAAAGGCCATTCGCTCAGAAAAACGCTCACCATCGCGCGTAACATTGTGGGTGATTACCGAGTTGAATCTCGCCCCATGAAGTTGATAAGCTCTATAGCGCGAAACATACTCCTTAATGACCATGTTTAGCCCTTGTGACTTTCTGTACTCGGGATGAACAGCTAAACAGCTTAGAAAAAGTGAATAGTCGCCAGAAGCGTCGTCTCTTATACGCAGTACGTCTGAAAGATCTAAGAAACCATCATGACTACCACCAGTGGCGATTAATCCATAAAACCGCTCTGAAATTGGAAATAAATTCATAAATGCAATCACTTTGTCATGATCTGCTACTGCCACACAAGTGTCTTCTGAATAGAGATACCAATCGTAAGCGTCTTGCCAATCGGTTATAAATTCATCACTGTAATAGCGCGCTTCAATTGCAGCCATTTCTTTAAAATGTTTTGGCTTAAGTTTACTGACCAACCTTATCAAAAGTGCCTCCGCATAGAAAATTTTCTTGTGTTCATAACCCCGTAAAAATGCGGTAGATTAGAGCTGTTCATCTGTTAGGAGCACATCGAGTTGGCCATTTGCATCGAGCTCATGGAGATTGTCGCAACCGCCAATAAAACGATTGTCTATAAAAATTTGTGGCACTGTACCAGAACCTGTTTGCTGTTTTAAATTTGCAAATGCCTCACGATCGCCATCTATAACAATCTCTTGATAGCTTACTTTCTTGCGGTCTAAAAGTGCCTTTGCTTTAATGCAAAAGGGACACGTTGTCCATGTATAAATTTTAACTGTTTTCATTGGGTACCATCCTTTAAAAGCAATATATCACTTGTCTGGTCTATCGTCAATTTTCTTAAATGCAATTACATCTTGGCCGTCGATGTGCATCTCACCATATCTCACCTTTTCATATAGGTTCGTCAAAACCTCAAAATTATCTAGCGATGTACTCAATTCCTCCTTCATTGTGGCTTGGAGGGTTAATCGCTTTAGAAAAGTCTTTGGCGTCTCACTTGCTCCTATCTGATAGCCGTTTTTATACCAATACTTCAGCCAATGGAAATATTTAGCACGCACCTTGTCTTTTTCACTAAATCGCGGTTTTACCACGCGTTTGGGGAATTTAAAGGCATCTTCAAAAATAAAGGACTTTGTCTCTGAATCTTCAATTAAGCCATATTTTTGACCATATGATTTTGAAAACAACCGATAAAATATAAAACATGCAATTAGAAGGCCCATTGCTATGAGCAGCGGCTCTAGCCAAGGCCAATCTGCAATAACTGCAGGCTCTAGTTCCTTGATTTTCTGTAGGTCGCCCGCTTCGCTACTCAGGGAACCTTCGCCTTTTCCTGCCGCTGACATTTTAGATTGCATCGCCTGGGAAATTTTGGACAGAAAAAGAATGATGGGGTAAAGAATAAATAGGATGACATCGGCAATGCCTTCTACGAGCCACTTTAACACACTCTTACCCGCAAGTACCCAAACCGAAGCTTGAACGAGAAACCAAGCACCCACTCCCATTAAAAGCGCGCTCTTTCGAAAGCGTTTGAGATTGTTTGACTGATTCAATTGATTCTCATGGGCTTTCATAAATATATTATGCGTATTTACGAGCCCAAGATACAAGATGCCGAGCACCAATAAGCTTGGATATAGAAAGGACAAAATCTCTGTACTCATTTTACCCTTTGCAATCCAAGGCATATAGGAAAAAAAGGTTGCAAAAACTAGCATATAGAAAATATAGTTTCGCGTCTCCCTATAGGGTAGATCTTCAATGCGAAAGTGGGATGCTCTATACCATATCCACATCACTAGAATGAGTGCAGAAATCTGATAGATCGCATCTTGACCTACAAGTACCACAGATACAGAGACAACAACAGCCAAAATGCAACTTACAACTCTAAGCACTACGACCATAACGCTTCTTAACTGCCAATATCTTGCCCAATGCGACATGCCTGCTGCAAAGATATAATGAACCACTCCCAGAAGGGTTATTCTCGCAATAAGAGAAAAGGTTGTTGCTTCCTTCGTTATGGTGGAGACGATTAATAAGACCACAAGTGGCACTGTAAGAACGTCGAAGGCACCCTTTACCAAAACTTCGATTATCGTCGTTAGATGGCTCTTTAGCCACTCAAAGGAAATTTTCTTAAACATCTGAAGACTCCTTAGTGAGCTCTGTCACGGTCTGGTCAATGGATTCTATGTGATGAAATCTGCGAACTGAAGCATGTACAATGTATTGCTCGCTGTCTTCAGAAAGATCGACGAGTTTTATGCAATAGCCTTGCCTTGCCAAACGATTGACAATTGAGGTGATTTCGCT
>CALFXQ010000275.1 GCA_937958285.1 uncultured Fusibacter sp.
GATTGAGTATTTCCCTTGACGTTTGGTTAATTAGAATAATTTCGCGCTTCTTGTCCACAGCGATTACGCCGCTTGCCATGCTGTTTAAGATTGCTTTTAGCTCTGCATTTCTCGTCTCTAAGCTGCCCATAGCATCTAAAAGTGAGTGCCTCATCTGATTAAAAGAGTTGCCCAGTTGTCCAATTTCATCAGTTTGAGCAGTGTACACAGCCTGTTCATAAGCGCCTTCAGCGATGCGGATTACGTCGGTATTGAGCCTCTTAATAGGGTCAGTCAGCCACTTGGCAAGATAGATACCCATAGCAACAACAACCACAAGTACGATTGCAAGGGCTACTAAAGTTGACTCTGTGACGGTGCGATTGAACTCTTTTAAGTAAATAATTGGCTTTGAAAGGCGTATATAATAAGTTTGATCATTTTTTTCGAAGGGAATTGCAACATAAATTGCCTTTTGCTTAATGGTTTCACTATAGCGAACGGAGACGCCATAATCTAGGTTTTCTTGGGCCTGATTGATTTCTGGGCGTCTTAAGTGATTGTCCATTTTCTTTGGGTTCTCGTAATTATCTGCGAGAACAACACCGTTCACATCGACAATGGTCAGACGCTGTTCTGTTTTTAGGGAAAGTTCCTCTACAAAAGACTGCGCTGTAGAAGCATCCCATGATTTGATCGTTGCAAGTTGTGTGACAAAATTCAACTCATGCACAAGACTTTGAGTTACTTGTTTCTCAAGTGTTTCATAAATGCTGTTATTGGCAATCCAAGCAAATGCAGCGACCATAATAGCAGCTAATACTAAAAAGGATGCGAGAATCTTTTTCCTCATAAACCACCTCTCGAAGATGCGCACATACGCATGTTTTCTCGAATATATTGCGTCATGTCTTGAAGTTTAACAAAGGGTTCTCTGAGCCGCTTTGCCTCTTTTTTTAGGTATCCTAATTGCTCACTAAACTTCTGAATACTCTCAAAGTAAGAGAGATCTCCGTGAAAACCAGCCACAGAAAGTGCCGCAAGTTTGAACTGTCGTACAACGCCAAATCGATCTTCACTTGATAAATGACCTTGCAGAAGATGTTCATGATCATAAAACATTCTTCGCCTATCCACAAATGCATCAACAATAGCATGGGCAATAAAACGCGAACGCTCAAAATCGCCCTCTACAAGCACAATAAAATCGTCTCCACCAATATGACCAATAAAACTCCCATAAGGGAAGCGTGATTTTACTTCGTGCTTTAGAATTTCAGAGACCGTTAAAATCATTTGATCTCCTCGTTCAAATCCATACACATCGTTGTAAACCTTAAAGTCGTTGATATCCACATACAGAACGCCTACATCCGAGGTATAGTGAATCACATCGGAGAGCACTCTATTGATTATGGGATTGCCTGGCAAACCCGATAATGGGTTTAATTCTTTTGCTGCATCTCTTTCGTAAGTCAGTGTATACTCTATAATTTTTTTCATGGAAACCAGACCTAAGTAACGCTGTCCCTGTATAAGTATAACATCATTATACAAGGTAGCATCAGGTCTTTCCATGGCTTTTTTTGCCACAATGTGAATAGGTGTATAAGCATCAACCACTAGAGGTGAGGCCAACATCACATGCTCTATAGGCCGATTCATAAATAGCGCATAACCAAATTGTCCCGCAAGTTTTTCGTCGAGGGAAGCTTTTGTAACTAAACCGATAGGATACCCCAATTGGGTCACAACGACACTCATTCTCCCTGTTTTTTGCATATACTCTTTTACAACAAGACAAGTGGTATCTGCTTCAAATGTAGAGAGATTATGCGACGCATCCATCAAATGAGAAATATAGTGGTAATCCTGGGCGTAGTCTGAAAGATTTCGCGACAAATAACTATAACTCTGAAGTTTTTTTCTTACTTCTGAAATGATTTGGTCAAACCGTGGACTCGGTCTGCCCAAGTAGTATCCTTGACCAGCCTGAACACCTAAAAGCATCAGCGTCTTTAGTTCATCTTCAGTTTCTATTCCTTCGGCGATAAGGTGAATACTCGTATCGACAAGCGCTTCTACAAATGCCCTAATCAACGCTTGTTTAAAAGCATCTTTATCGATATCTCGAATGAGGTCCATATCAATTTTGACATAATCCGGTCTTATCTCAGTCATGCTCTTTAGACCCGCATACCCTGCTCCTGCATCGTCAATTGCAATCACATACCCTTGTTTTCGATAGTGATCCAATATATTGACAAAAGAATCATAGTCGTGAATTGCGGTACGCTCTGTAATTTCAAAAACGATGCACTTCATCGATATGCCCAATGAGATTAGACTCTCTTGTGTAAGACCTGTTTGGAACTTAGGATCTTTTATTACATTAGGATCCACATTGATAAACATCTTTTGACCAACGAGTAAACCCCTTGCACTTTCAAGCGCCTTCTGTCTGAAGAGCATTTCCAATTCCCACAATCTACCCAATTGTTGCGCCATTTCTATTAAGGCAATTGGCGAGGCGAGTGCCGAGTCTTTTGGACCTCTCGAAAGTGCTTCATAGCCGATAATTTCACCGTTTTTTAGATTGACAATCGGCTGAAAGTGCGTCTCTACGAGGCCGCGTTCTAGGATAGTGTGAAAAAGGTAACTCTCTTCGTTACTGGGCTGCAAAGTGTTTCCCCTCGACAGAATAAACGACCCACTCAGCAATATTGGTGGCATGATCTGCCATACGTTCAAAGTACTTGGCTATCATGAGTATTCTAAGCAATTGTTCAACATCTGCATCTGGTTCACGAAGCATAGACGTGACATCGCGAATAACAAGCTGGTAGTAATCGTCAATAGCATCGTCACTTGCACAGATTAAACGCGCTTTTATCACATCTTGTTCGATAAAGCAATCTACGGTCATACGCACCATATCTTTAACCAGCTGTGCCATCTTTGGAATATCAACTAGCGGCTTCACGTACTGTTTATCAGCTAAAGCGATGGTAATCTTTGAGATGTCACAGCAGTGATCGGCAATGCGCTCCATATCTGTGACTATCTTGATTGTAGAAAAAATCCTTCTCAAATCACTTGCTACCGGTTGCTGCGTAGAAATAACGGCGATTGCGCGCTTCTCTATTTCTATTTCAAGAAAGTCAAAATAATCATCACCTTTAATAACAGATTCAGCCAATGCCACATCCTGCTGCAAAAGCGCACGAATGGTATTGTCAATTGCCTTCTCAATAGAAGTACCCATTGTAATCAACGACTCTGTTAATTCGCGAATCTCTGTATCTAGCATAACTCTTAACGACATAGTTTTCTCTCCTTAGTATTCTTTGACAATAAAAAAACCACTGATTTAAGATCCAAGAGCAATAGCATACTTAAATACTTAAATGCTTAAATGCTTAATTCTATTGTATCAACCAAATCTACCAGTAATATAGTTTTCTGTACGACTATCTCTTGGTGTATTGAACAATTGTACAGTGTTATCGAATTCTACAACTTCGCCATTTAAGAAAAATGCCGTTTGATCGGATATTCGACCCGCCTGCTGCATATTGTGAGTAACAATGACAATTGTATACTCTTTTTTCAACTCACCAGCTAACTCTTCAATCTTTGCTGTTGAAATTGGGTCAAGTGCTGAAGTTGGCTCATCCATTAAGACAACTTCTGGTGAAATCGCCAATGCCCTTGCAATACAGAGGCGTTGCTGTTGGCCACCAGACAAACCAAATGCATTCGCTTTTAGGCGATCTTTAACTTCGTCCCAAATTGCTGCTTGTTTCAAGGAGTGCTCGACGATTTCATCTAATTGCGTGCGCTGTTTAATACCATGTGCGCGAGGACCATAGGCAACATTGTCGTAAATACTCATTGGAAATGGATTGGGCTTTTGAAATACCATACCCACCTTTTTTCGCAAGTGGATTACATCGTAATCCTTGTAAATGTCTTGTTCATCGAGATGTACGCTTCCTGTTATTTTAACATTTTCAATAAGGTCATTCATGCGATTTAGCGTTCTTATGAAGGTCGACTTTCCACAGCCAGAAGGGCCGATTAATGCCGTAATACTCTTGTCTTTAATTGTCATATTCACGTCTTTTAATGCATGCATATCTCCGTAAAAGAGATTGAGCTTTTGTATTTCAAACTTAGTTGTATTCATGACGACTCCTTTTTTAAAATGGGATTTGTTCTACTCTGCTCGTTGTTGAAACTTATTGCGAAGGAAAATTGCAAGGCCATTAAAGCTCAAAAGAAGTGTCATTAATACAATAATCCCAGCGGCTGCAACTTCTTGAAATTCCTTTTGCGGTCTTGATGTCCAGTTGAAAATTTGAATGGGAAGTGCGGTATATTGATCCATAATGGATTCTGGCGTAAATGCCACATAGCCGACGGCCCCAACCATAATTAAAGGTGCTGCTTCGCCAAGCGCTCTAGAAATTGCTAAAATCGATCCGGTAAGTATACTCGGCATTGCATAAGGTATTACGACACCTTTTAGCGTTTGAAGCCTTGTAAGACCAAGGGCAAGTGATCCTTGATATAAGGATTTCGGTACACTTTTTAGGGCTTCTTGAGATGTTACGACAATGACTGGTAATATGAGCAGTGCCAGTGTAAATCCACCTGCCAATACACTTCGGCCAAAGCCTGCACCACGTACAAAAACTGCAAGGCCCAGCATACCATAAACAATCGAAGGCACTCCGGCCAGATTTGAAATATTTACTTGAATCCAGTGTGCCATTTTACCCTTGCCACCGAATTCCTCAAGGTATATTGCCGTTCCTACACCAATGGGCAATGCGATGATAATGGTAGTTGAGATTAGCCAAACACTGCCGACAAGTGCTGATTTAATACCCGCCTTTGATGCCATTCTGGAAGGAAAACTCGTTAAAAAACTCCAGTTCAACTTTTGAAGTCCTTGAGAAAATATTTGCAATAGCAACAAGACTAACATCAGAATGCCAAAAGCGACACAAAACATTACAATGTATTTAAAGAGCGCATCCACGCGCTTTTTTTTCTGGATATATGAATTCATATTAATACTCCCTTCGGAATCGCTTGACGATAAAGCGCGCAAAAATATTCAGTGCAAACGTCATGAGAAACAGAAGTAAACCAACTGCGAAAACTGTGTAATACGCAGTTGAACCATGTGGGATATCGCCCATACTAATACTTACCATGTAACCGGTCATCGTCTGTACCGATGTAAGAGGATTTAAAGTAATCTTTGGGGTTGCACCTGCAGCTATTGCCACAATCATCGTTTCACCAATCGCTCTAGAGATTGCAAGAACGAATGAAGCGATAATACCCGAGAGTGCTCCTGGAACCACCACTTTCGTAGATACTTCAAAAGTTGTAGATCCCAGTGCTAGTGCACCTTTTCGCATTGCATCGGGCACTGCATTCATTGCATCTTCACTAAGTGATGCTACCATTGGAATGATCATAATGCCAAGGGCAATAGACGCAGAAAGTACATTAAACACCTCTAAATCAGGGAGTAACACTCTGAGTATCGGGGATATTGCCGTCAAGGCGAAATAACCGTAAACAATAGAAGGCACACCCGCCAGTATTTCTAAAATAGGCTTCAAAACTGCCCTTACCTTTTTGTGTGCATACTCACTCATATAAATTGCAGCCCCTAAACCAATAGGAATTGCAATTAGACATGCAAAAAAAGCGATGAGCAGTGTGCCATTTACAAGTGGAAGCACGCCAAAATGCTCTGGTTTAAGTACCGGTGCCCATGTTTTACCCGTTAAAAACTCAATAATAGAAACATGTTTAAAAAAGTTGTAAGACTCGAGCAACAACAGCGTGACAATTCCTACAGTTGTCAGTATTGTCACCGTGGAAAAGAGCAATAAAATGCCCTTGACCACCTTCTCAGAAACTTCTAATTGCTTATCCCGCTTGGTTTTCTGTTGTTGTTTCACTTTCAATGTAGCCACTCCATTCGTCTGCTCCATTCGTGTTGCCTCCTCTAATAACTTCTTGAGTTTTGAATTGAGATATCGACTCGAGAAGCGCCCCTACGGCGACCACTAAGCTCTCAGTGCCTTCTGAAATTCGTTGGCGCACATTTCCCAATTGATTTAATGATAAGAGAATTGATTCAGTTTGCGACGCTGTATCTTCGGTGATTTCGAGCATCTGTGCAGAAATATTCACAACAGTATGTTGATCTTGTTTTGCAGAATCTATAGCTTGTGCGATTTGCTGAATGGCTACAAAGCTCTTTTTCAGCTGATCCGTTATGTTGAAGAAGCTTAGCTTTGCATTTTCTGTTGCAATCACTTGATCTTTAAACGAAGCTTCTGTTTCAACCATTTTTGTTGCTACTTCAGAAGAATAGCGATCAATCGTCTTTACAATGCCAGAGATTGCACTCACTTCACTTTGAACTTGTTCTGATAAGCCACGTATTTCTTCGGCAACAACTGCAAATCCCAACCCATGGTCACCAGCTCTAGCAGCTTCAATTGAGGCATTTAAGGCTAATAGGTTTGTACGTCTTGCAATTTCTTGGATATGTCCTAAAATTGCAGATACCTGACCTGTTGCGCGAATAAGCTGATCGCTAGACCCCACCACTGACTCGAGATGTTCGGCGCCTAAGTTAACTGCTCGGAACATTTTTTCCATCTCCATTATACCCGAATCCGAACTTTTTAATGTCAATTCCGATTTTTCTGCAAGTTCACTTTGAGAGATAATCACATGTTCTAAGCGCACACTCACATCGGTAACGCGTTCAAAGCTTTCAGAAAAGCCTGTATGTTGAGACTGAACGCCTTCTGTAATGCCTAGTATAATTTTATTTATTGAATCACTTACAAGATGAATCTGTTCATTGACATCTTCAATTGCTAGCTGAACCTCTCCTAAGCTACCACTAGCACTGTGAATATCTCCAAGCACCAACGAAATTTTACTAACCATCACGTTATAGTCATCACTTAGTGAAACAAACTCTTTTGATGCCTTTTGTCTTGGCATCTGATTTAACTCACCTTCCCCAAGGGCATGAAAATTCCGACTGAGGATATCAAAACCTCTAGAAATCCTCGTAGCATACCAGAGTGTAGCGATTATGATGACTAAAGAAAAGGCAGCTGTAAATGCAACCGTTACGCGAATTAAAGTATCTCTTGTCTTCATTGCGCTCTTGATTTCTATTCCACTTCCCAGCTTCCATGGTGTACCCTCAACTGCTTGGACATGTCGAATATAGTCATTTGCTACACCAGTATCTGAGTCCCCTTCGAAGATCGAAAGTAAATCCTCAGACTTAGATTTTGTAACTTGAGAATATACCAATATGTCTGCATCTTCGTAAAGGGCTACCTCGCCGCCTTCTAAACGCGGAAACTTTTCTGAAAACAGTTTATAATCAAATACAATAACGACGTATCCTAAATGACCTGCTAAATT
>CALFXQ010000276.1 GCA_937958285.1 uncultured Fusibacter sp.
GTTTTTCAATTGTTTATCAGAAGGTCAAAGTAAATTGTCAAATGCCCAATATGCAAAAAAAGTCTACTCGATGGAATCGTTGAGTAGACTTTTTTTGCTTATATGTGGTTTTTAATAATGAATTTTTTCTCGATAGAAGTTGTTAGTGGGCTTCTCGATAGTAGGATCGTGTTCGAGACCCTCGATTTGCCTTCTTAGTCGGTACATGCGATCATCGAGGTTAGAAATTAAGACTGCGCACTCGTTTAGCTCATCTTGAATGGGGCCAGGGGCCTTATCTCTGTATTTGTAGTAGATTTTATGCTCAACGCTTGCCCAAAAATCCATGGCAATCGTTCGAAGTTGGATTTCTACGCGCGTAGGTACAGGACCACGACTCGTGTAAACGGGAAACGAGATATGTAAGTGTAAACTGCGATAGCCGTTTTCTTTTGGCTCTTTAATATAGTCTTTAATCTCGATGACCTCTACCAAAGAGTGCTGGCACAAGAGGTCGACAACGCGGTAGATGTCGGCCGTAAAGGCGCAAACCACGCGAATGCCAGCGATATCGAAGATTTTTGAGCGAGCATTTTCGATGGTGGGCGCCAAACCAATCCGAGAAAGTTTTTCCATAATATTTGTTGGTTTTTTAACGCGATGGCGTATGTGCTCGATGGGATTATAATCGTGAATATTTCTAAATTCTTCGTCGAGTATATTGAGAATGGTGCGCAACTCTTCAACGGCAAACTTATGCTGCATTAACAGATCGCGCCATGGTTTCATATCGTCTGTGAGCAAGGTTTCGTACATGTGAACCTCCTGAATTTGTTAACCCAATTGTAACAAATTCATCGATAAGTGTCTATTAAATAAGCAAGGCACAATCAATTCATGTTTTGTAGCAACAACATTAAAAATAGATTAGAAACAATTTGCCATTGGCGTGAATCTGGCATACATGTTATAATTTAGGAAGTGCATTGTCAGTGTAAAAAAATGTCTAGACAAACGCCACAGGTGATGGAGATAGGAGTTCTACATGCTCACGATTAACAAATTACATAAGTCATATAAGAAGACCAATGCTGTAGATGGCATAAGCTTTGAGGTTAAAAAAGGAGAAATTGTCGGTATTTTAGGGCCAAATGGCGCGGGAAAATCCACCACCATCAAGTGTATCTGCGGTTTAATTCGTCCGTGTAGCGGTGAAATCACCATCGATAGTCGGCCGCACAAAACGCCAGAAGCGCGGGCGGCAATGGGCTATGTTTCAGAAATACCAGAAATCTATGAACTCTTGACGGTATGGGAACACCTTGTGTTTGTGTCGAAGCTCTATCGCTTAAAGGATTGGGAGCACAAGGCCAATGCCTATTTAGCGCGGTATGAGTTGCTCGAAAAGCGCAACGAGGTAGGTCAAGAACTTTCCAAGGGCATGCGGCAAAAGCTGTCGATCATTATGGCCCTCATTATCGAACCAAAAGTCTTGCTCTTCGATGAGCCTATGATTGGCCTTGATCCTATGGCAATTCGTGAGACAAAGCGCATCATGCGAGAACTTTCGGATGCCGGTTGTGCAATCTTAGTGAGCACACATTTATTAGATACCATCGAAGCACTGTGCGACGATGTTTTAGTCATGAAACAGGGAAAAATCATAGCCCAGGGCTCTCCAGCAGAACTGAAGGAGCAATTAGGTGCCGAAGAGGCGACCCTTGAGGAGGTCTTCCTAGAGGTGACTAAAAATGCATGAGTTTAGTGTCATCTTACAAAAGGATATCAGGCTACTCATCAACTATTTTAAAGCGATTCCTCACAATCCCAAAAGGTTACTTTTATTTGTGCTATATATTGGCTATTTCGGATTTTTGGCGTGGATGAATATCTTTCCCGCTAGAGAAACAGTATCTATTTTTAATCCAACGCTTATTACGGGCATAACCTTATTCTATGGTGCCTTGATATTGCTATCGAACGTGGCATCTGGATACAACGAAATGTTCACCTTTTTTAAACCAGCAGACATTAGTATTCTCTTTGCTTCTCCATTATCGCCCAGGGTGATTATGATCGCAGCAATTTTTAAATCCTCATTGTCAAATCTGTTATTGACCTTATTTATTATTGTAATGGGCGCACGTGTAATGATTCCCGCGGGCACCTCGGCAATGAGTTTAATATACGTTACCACAATTGTAATGGTATTTAATCTATCGGCTCAGCCCATGAATTTTGTGCTTATGCGCCTTAAACAGCGCATATCGCGGGTATATTTTCACATCGTCTTCAGTGCATTATGGGTTGTGCCGCTACTTGTATTATTTGTGCAAAGTGGCTTTAAACTCGGTGTATGGCTAAGTGACTCAAATATCTTTTATGTGCCTGTGGTCGGTTGGATGGCAGGGATTGTATTGGCCAGCTATGGCGCCTCAGTTCCCTTTTGGCCCGTACTCTTAAGCCTTTTCAGCGCCTTTATTGCCACAATACTCGGCATGTGCTTTTGGCTTGCCGACGATTACTACGAGGACGTATGTGGCGGTATCGAGAAATTTGCAGCACTCAGACAGCGCGGCAGGGAAGGTAAGGGGAACATTACAAAAATAAGGAAGCGAAAGAAAGCAAAAGATATGCCTGCTTTGATAAAGCATGATCGCACTGAAGCAGCACAGAAACACCCGGATTCTAGCGAGATCTTAGAAGAGAACCAGACTGTCCTTGTCTCATATCAGAAGGAGACAAACCCATGGTACTGGAAGTCCCTTGTTGTGGCAGAGAAAAAAAGACGTTTTCCACTATTTGGCATATTAGAAGTGCTGCTGTGCCTAGGTGCTATTGGTATTGTGATTGCTACACATACAAACCTGGTAGAGGACGTGCCGTTGCCGTATCTTTACAATGGTCTTGTTCTTTATATCATCTTTTTGTTTAGCATTAACGGCAATCAAAAAATGGACTTCTTGACGCCGAAATTTGTGATGAGTCCGGGTAACCCCTTGTTTAAACTTGTTTCGTTGCTAAGACTCGATTTTATTAAACAAATCCTCGCATTGGTGGGCATCAATCTCATTCTTGCCTTCTCTAAAGATGTGGTATTTGGCTTTCTTGCCCTGTGCTTACTCGCGCAAGTAATCGTCTATTTAGAAGTGGTTACATCCAATTTATTAGTGCATATATTTTTAAAAAATTCAGCTGATGTGGCCCTTATGTTGCCACTTTTAAAAGTAATACAAATCGCATTAATTATCGCACCGACTATAGGCGTAATGCTTATGACCATTAAGTACACAGATAGCATCACGATAATCTTGTCGGCAATTGCGATTACCCAATTCGCCATCGTTTCACTGATGATGGGCATTGCTGCATGGCTGGCAAACCGGCTTCAAATCAACACTTGAGCTTTATAAGTAAAAAAGCGCGTGGCCGGCAATTAACGTTTCACCTTGGCCTCGCGCTTTCCCTGTTGAAGAATGATGTAAGCTGAGAGTATCTGCTGTTCTTTCGCAGAAAGCTGAATAAATTGAATTCTCAAGATAGTATGGTTTACTGAATCGGGCATGGGTGCACATTCTAGTACACGACCTTTCAGTGAGAGTGCCAGAGGCTCGATCTCTAAATACACATCGATGGTTGCGCCTGTGCGAATTTCTGAATTGACCAGGCACTTAATGCCACCGGCACTAATATTTTGCGTGAGCCCTTTGATTGGTGGGTCACCTACTAAATTGAGAGAAATCTCTTTAAGTAGCGGCAATCTAAAGTATTCTCTGCGCTGAATTTGATCGATGCTCGTATGAACATCTAAAAGCAGCGTTACTTCGGAGCCAGAGTCTACGACTTCTTGAACAGTAGCATGCATTTGAAAGACACCATAATCTTTCTTTGCAGTAACAATCAGTTGCTGCTGACTTTTGAGTAGCAGTGGTAAATCGCTCTTAGAAGCGCGAACGCGCATTTTTCGCTCGCTAACAACTTCGGCCAAACTGCTTTCTAAAGCAAGGGATAAATGCTGCTCGAGGGAATGCTCGGGTGAGGCTTTTATTTTTTCTTCAAAGTTTTGTTTGTTTGCGTGATTAGTCGTAGCGGGCTTTAGGGCGATATCGGTTTGAAGCTCTATTGTGTCGCCGTATTCTAATAAATGCTTGAGGTTTTTTTTCAAAGTGTCACCGCTTTCTCTTGCTTTCTGTTCTTATTTTAATGGATAGTTGTAAAAAATACCAAGTATATTTATGCCTTATAGAAAAATTTTAGCCTATAAAAAGTTTTTTTTATGGTATGATAATAACTGTGAAAACGATATTTGTGACATATGCCGATTGAATGAAGTGCAACTTACGGAGGGAACTATGAAACCAATCGAAAAGTACGCCAATTTGTTAGTACGTGTGGGTATCAACATTCAGCAAAATCAAACATTAATCATTACATCGCCTATTGAAACTGCAGATTTTACCCGCTTGTTAAGCGTTAAGGCTTACGAGGCAGGCGCACGTGAAGTGGTTATTCGATGGATAGATGAAAAATCGATGCGCATTAAGTACGACATGGCCAACGATGAAATTTTCGACGAGGCACCAGCGTGGATGACATCATTCTTCAATGACTATGCAGGTATAGATGCCGCTTTCTTAAGCATTTCTGCATCAGACCCAGAAATCATGAAGGGTGTAGATCCAAAGCGCATTTCTCGCGCGAATAAAGCATCCAGTATTGCCCTTGCAAGTTACCGTGCGCGCATGATGAGCAATCAAAATGTCTGGTGTGTGGCTTCAATCCCCACCTTGGCATGGGCAAAAAAAGTGTTTCCAAATGTTTCAGACGATGCTGCTATGGATAATTTATGGGATGCCATATTCAAAGCTGTGCGCGTTGATCAAGAAGATCCAGTTGCTGCATGGCAAATTCATCAACAAGATCTCAATCGTCGCTTGAATTTCTTGAATCAAGCTAACTTTAAAGCGCTTCGCTATAAAAACAGTCTAGGTACAGATTGCCTAATTCCACTGGCAAAAGACCACGTGTGGTATGGCGGTGGCGATGCGGCACCACAGGGCCATATATTCTTTGCCAATATGCCAACAGAAGAAGTGTTTACAATGCCAGATAGACTTGGCGCTACGGGCCGCATTTGTAGCTCGATTCCACTTAACTACAACGGCAACTTAATTGAGGAGTTCTGGTTTGAGTTTAAAGAGGGTCTCGTTGTAGACTTTGGTGCATCGAGTGGCATTGAGGTCCTCAAAGAACTTCTCGATACCGACGAAGGTGCAAAGCGTTTAGGCGAGGTGGCGTTGGTTCCTTACGATTCGCCTATTTCAAATCAAAAAATACTCTTCTTTAACACCTTGTACGATGAAAATGCATCTTGCCACTTCGCCATAGGCAAGGCATACCCCGTCAATGTAAAGGGTGGAACTAAGATGTCTGTTGATGAGCTCAAGGCTGCAGGTGCTAACGATTCACTTACACATGTGGACTTTATGGTAGGGACTTCAGATTTAGAAATTATAGGCATCCATTTTGATGGTTCAGAAGTGCCTGTGTTCGCTCATGGGAACTTTGCAATTTAGCGGATCTAGCAGCACTGAGAAATCGGTGCTGCTATTTTTTAATAAACGATGCCAAATACTTAATTGGGCGGTAACCTAAGGGGGGGACTTATGCAAATTACATTTCTAGGTCATTCAGCGGTTTATATTGAACATCAAGACTTTGCTGCGCTTATTGATCCTTTTTTAACGGGCAATCCTCTGGCACCTTATGGACCAGATGGCATTCCTCGGCTTACCCATATCTTTGTGACCCATGGACATGGCGATCATCTTGGGGATACTATCGCCCTGGCAAAAAAGCATAATGCATTAGTAATTGCCAATGCCGAGATTGCACGTTTTCTGAGTTTAGAAGGCCTTAGAACCCATGGTATGCATATAGGGGGCAGAAGGACCTTTGATTTTGGAACGGTGAAGTTGACGCCTGCTCTACACGGATCATCGATTCACACGGCCAGCGGACCCGTTGATGGTGGCAATCCATGCGGATTTTTGCTGTCGATTGGTGGGGTTCATATCTATCATGCTGGGGATACGGGTTTGACGATGGATATGCAGCTTCTTAAGAGCGAAGCTATAGATGTAGCTTTTTTGCCAATTGGTGGCAATTACACCATGGATATTGAGGATGCGATTAGGGCAGTGGGCTTTATTGAACCAAAAGAGGTCGTGCCTATGCACTACAATACCTTTGATATGATTAAAGTTGACCCGCGGGAATTTTTAAAAGGTGTGGAAGCACAGTATCCTCTTGTGGTGGTGACCATGCTTGAACCTGGTGAAACCTGGGGTAATTCTTAGAAACCGTTTAGAAGATTTGAATTCCATTAGAAAGCAGTGGGAACCATTGTCTTTCCTTAAAGGTCGGTGTAAGATGAAGCTACAAGAAACCTTTGAAGAGGGAGTGAAGCCATGATAAAAACATATACCACTGTTGCCCAAGAAGCTGAACAAGAATTAGATACCCTATTAGGACACGAAAATCGTATTTATAAACCTTGGCAGCTTGAAGCGCACGATATAGAACCTATTCGCCTGATTACGACCGTCGACGAAATGTTGATGCTCGTTTATGCCAACGCCTATGTGAGACCACATTTTGAAGTGGACGACACTAAGGTTGTGGTACCCTCGTTTTTTTGCAAGTTAAACGGTGCCACTGAGGGATTTGTAGCCGATGTAAAGGCAAAAACGAAATTGTTGCCCGAACAAATTGCGATGTACCAAGGGTTTCAGAAGATTAACAGAAAACCCAAAACGAGCTTTCTCAATAAAAAACCAAAATGGTTTGACGATCAACGCGGAATATTGATCGAAGAGGCTTTAAAGTCCGATATAGAAAGTATTCGCACTTTAAAACCCGCTTATCAAAGACAATACCTAGTGGCCATCAATCGCGTACTCGAAATTGTAAAAGCGGGTCAGTATACAGGTCCAAATCCTGGAAACCGTGTGATTCTCGAAACGTTGATTTACAACTGCAGACCCATTGTGAGTATGCTTCACACCTACGATTATCAATACACGATTCCAAAATTTGTAGTTGTGGATGATCACAAAAAACGTCCTAACGAGTTTGCGGCAATACGTTTACTATTTATGCATGCGCTTAGCTTTGACGTATTTGTACTATCAGATAGCGGTTATAGCTCAATTGAGAATATTTTAGATCCCAGTGTTTATAGTGTTTACGGACTAACACAGCGAGATTTTATCTATTCAGAGGTTTTAAGCAAGCGTGCAAAGATGTTTTCACTATTAAAGGTACTCTTTGCAGCTGGTCTTGTTGTTATCGGCGGCTTGGTTTTGGCAAATTTATTTATGTAACCTGAGCAAACAAAAAACACACAGAAATGTGTGTTTTTGTTTTGACTATTGTTATAGGCTGAAAATTCAATCTACAATCTTACCTACAGGACTTCCAAGTTGTAGGTTTTTTACACCATGTGGCGCTTTCTCGATGACGCCAGTAATATCAGTACCTGCTTTAATGCCATTGTGTGAGCCGCTTGCCCATTGTGGCACATTAGAGACATCGTAGATAATGCCCTCGTGTGCTAAGTAAATGGGCATGCCATTACTTCCGTTATACGCCTTTAGTTCTTCTAGCGTGAGCTCTACTTCGGCAGAGGCATCGCTGAGTACAGTGGTGTTGCTTACTGGTTCAGTGGTTTCTGTGGTTTCAGTGGGCTCGGTTGAAGCAGAGCAACCCGAAATGATCAATAGGGTTGAGATGATCAGCACAATAGACCATGTAGTGTATCGCTTAGTCATTCTTGAGTATGGTTTCATATCGATATCCTCCATGGATTTTTTTTACCCCAAAGTGCGAT
>CALFXQ010000277.1 GCA_937958285.1 uncultured Fusibacter sp.
TTATCACACCCCCAAAGCTGTTCTCTACAATGTCTCTTACTAAGGTCAGACCAAGCCCTCTTTGAATATCCCCAGTTGTAGGACTAAATCTCGTTGAAAAACCCGGTTCAAAAAGACATGAGATATCTTTTTCTTTAATGCCATGACCATTGTCTATCACTTCAATTAAAAGGGATTTCGATAATTGTCCCGTTTCAATGATGCGAAATCGAATTAAAACTTGAGGATAGGGTCTTCCCTTTAAAGCTTCTAGTGCATTGATTGCTAAATTCCTCAATAGACTAAGCATTAGAAAGTGTTGGTGAATAATTAAGCTTACGTGACAATCTATGGCAAGAGGCAGGTAATCAGAATCCTGCCACTCGCTTGCCAAGCTGTGTTCAAGAATGTTGAGTAGATCCTTTAAAAGCATCTGCTCTTCGACAACTTCGTTTTCGGTGAGTGCACTTAACCCTTGCATAACTTGCACATAGCTCTTTTTTATTTCGTGCACGTCTTTCGCTATATTTAGTGCATTCTTAGCCCCTATATGATCGATTTGCTCTAAGTCTTCATATAGGGCATAGGCATTGCTCATTACAGACTCTATCTGATGCATGTTTTTCTTCATGAGGTAATTTTCCGCACTCAACTGGCTGGCTATGAGCAACAATCGTTCATAGCGACGTTGGTGCTCCTCTCGCCTGAGCATTGTGCGAAAATAGCCATAGCTAAAAACTAAGACCATTGCTGCAGCGCTTCTTACACTGGCAATCAAAAACAACACAGGTAGCCCCTGGAACACCATTTGAGGTTCTAACTGAAAGCGCGAGTATAGCTCAGAGGTGTTCGCAAAGAAGTCAGCAGCCAAAATAACACTCACCCAAAGCGCTTTTGTCTTTTCGGGATTTCTGTAAAAGAACAGATAGTAGATGCCACCATAAATCGCCTCAAAGAACACCGTCTGATATTCCATCTGAAGAGCAGAAAGCCAACTGTCGTATAGGCCAAAGTTAAAGAGCATTCTACTGATAAGTCCAAACCCCATGATCACACCCGTTTGGGCTAACGGGTTGATTTTGGGATTTAAGTAGAGCAAAACTGGCAGAACAATTACAGATAGCGATACTCTAAAACCACCAACCATTAAGTTGAGATAGAGCTGAGTTGTTAGAGCATCCACCGCCGCGATAAGCAGTAGCCTGCCCATCAACTGCCACCTTGATTTATCTTTTATCTTCTCTAAGCGCATTGTCTATACAAGTTGCAAGCGTTGGAAAACTTTTTTGCCCTTTTGCACCATGGCCTTGCCATCGACGAAATCCTCATGTGTTAGTATCCGGTTAAAATCCGTTACCTTCTGATCATTTAAACTCAGTCCATTTTGCTGTATTAATCTCTTACCTTCACTTTTAGTGGCAATAAGCGCTGTCGACACGAGAGCATCTAGTAAACTAAGACCCTCCTCAATAGAGGCCAGGCTAACTTCTTCTGTTGGAATATTCTCAGAGTCTTTCGAACCAGAAAATAGGGCTTTGGCAGCATCTAGTGCAGCTTCTGCTAACTGCTGCCCGTGTACAATTTTTGTCACCTCAAAAGCGAGAATCTCTTTTGCCATGTTGAGCTGAGCCCCTTCCCAAGTTGCCATTTGCTCAATTTCTTCTAATGGCAGGTAGGTCAGTAACTTTAAGGTAGTAATAACATCACCGTCGTCAATATTGCGGAAGTATTGGAAAAACTCAAACGGGGAGGTTTTGTCTGGGTCTAACCACACGGCGCCTTTTTCAGTTTTTCCCATTTTTTTGCCCTCTGATGTGGTGAGCAGATTGAAGGTGACGCCAAAAGCGGGTTTCTGCTTCTTTCTGCGAATTAATTCTACTCCGCCGAGAATATTCGACCACTGGTCGTTACCGCCCATTTGTAAAACACAGTTGTAACGGTCGTGGAGTACTAAAAAGTCATAGGACTGCATGATCATGTAATTAAACTCGAGAAAAGTTAAACCTTTTTCCATACGCGACTTATAGCAATCCGCCGTAAGCATGCGATTTACAGAAAAATGCACACCCACATCTCTTAAAAAATTAACATAGTTAAGTCCAAGAAGCCATTCATCGTTATTGACCATGATGGCCTTCTCCTCGGAGAAGTCGATAAATCGAGACATTTGAACTTTAAAGCGCTCTGCATTTTGATCAATTTGTTCTTTGGTCAGCATTTTTCTCATGTCTGTCTTATCTGTAGGATCGCCAACCATTGTTGTGCCCCCACCCAATAATACAATTGGTCTATGGCCCGCGCGCTGCATATGCGACATGGCCATAATGGTCATAAAATGCCCAACAGTTAAACTATCTGCGGTGGGGTCAAATCCGATATAAAAATTTACCTTTTC
>CALFXQ010000278.1 GCA_937958285.1 uncultured Fusibacter sp.
CACCAATCGCAATCGAGCAAGGTTTGAACTTCTCAATCCGTGAAGGCGGCCGTACTGTTGGCGCTGGCGCGGTAGCATCAATCATCGAATAACTTCCTGTTAAGGAAGTCTAGTACAAGCGCAGAGGAAACTCTGCGCTTGCTATTTTCATATGTTAAGCAATGTTAATAAAAAACGGCAATTATTCATGAATAATTTGCTTGCCGAACGCAGCGTGTTCGTATATACTATAGTAGCATGTTTGTACTGCGATGATGCGGGAAGTTACTGGTTACGGCCAAGATCAGAGAATTTCCGCAGAGAACAGTCCGCTCATAAGAAGTGGGCGAGCTAAGGAGACTTAGCTTTTGTTTACGGTCTAACCGTGAACGCCCGGCTAAGTTTTCGATAGCTAGAGGAAACGCGTGTTTATTATTTAAGGAGGAAACTTCATGGCTAACACACAAAAAATCAGAATTAGATTGAAGTCTTACGATCACAAAATTCTTGATGGCGCAGCAGCAAAAATTGTTGAGACAGCTAAAAGAACTGGTGCAGAGGTTGCTGGTCCAGTGCCGCTTCCAACAAAGAAAGAAATCATCACAATCCTTCGTGCGGTTCACAAGTACAAAGATTCTCGTGAACAGTTCGAAATGCGCACACACAAGCGCTTAATCGACATTTTGAGCCCAACTGCAAAAACTGTTGATGCACTCACAAAACTAGATCTACCAGCTGGTGTAGATATAGAAATCAAACTTTAATTTTAAAGCTAACATCAAGGTTGAAGAAACCCTGGTAGCTTAGAATGATTGCGGTAGCAATCCGCTGTAAGATTAACAGGAGGTGTTTTTTATGAAAGGTATTCTCGGCAGAAAAATTGGTATGACTCAAATTTTTGACGAAAACGGCCAATTTGTGCCCGTATCTGTTGTTGAAGCTGGTCCTGTGTTTGTAACACAGATCAAGACTGTTGCTAACGATGGTTACAATGCAATTCAAGTAGGTTTTGAGCCTAAGAAGGAAAGCAGAACGAATAAACCTGAAAAAGGTCATTTCGCTAAGGCTAATGTTGGCCCTAAGCGCGTCGTCAGAGAGTTCAGAGTGGATTCTGTTGAAGGCTATGTCATTGGTCAAGAAGTAACAGCTTCTATGTTTGAAGGTGTTCAAATGATCGACGTCATGGGTACTTCAAAGGGTAAAGGAACAGAAGGTCCTATATCTCGTTGGAATCAATCAAGAGGCCCAGAGACTCACGGTTCTAAGTACCACAGAGGCGGCGGTTCAATTGGTGCGAACTCTTATCCAGCACGTGTAATCAAGGGTATGCACATGGCTGGTAGAATGGGCAACGAGCGCGTAACTGTTCAAAATCTTGAGCTCGTACGCGTTGACGCAGAGCGAAATCTTCTTTTGGTAAAGGGTGCGATTCCTGGTCCAAAGGGCGGTCTTGTTATCGTTCAAGAAGCGGTTAAGGCTTCTAAGTAATCTGGATTAGGAAAGGAGGAATTATTGTGCCTACTATTAATGTGTTAAACATTCAAGGTCAAAAAGTCGACACGTTGAACCTCAACGATGCGGTTTTTAATACTGAAGTAAACGCAAGCGTGCTTCACGAAGCGGTAAAGAATTACCTTGCAAATCAACGTCAAGGTACACACGCTGCCAAAACTCGCGCGGAAGTTCGCGGAGGTGGCAAGAAGCCATTTAAACAAAAGGGAACTGGTCGTGCTCGTCAAGGTACAATCCGTGCACCTCACTTTGTTGGCGGTGGTGTTGCTTTTGCTAAAAAGCCAAGAGATTTCAGCTATGCGCTTCCTAAGAAAGTTAAGCGTTTGGCAATGACTTCTGCACTCAGCTCAAAAGTTAAAGCAAATGAATTGGTGGTACTCGATGAGTTCCAACTCAATGAAATCAAAACAAAGTCAGTGCTTGACGTACTTAAGAATGTCAATGCTGGCAAAAAGACGTTGGTATACACGTTGGAAGTAAACGAGAATGTTTACAAGTCAGCGCGCAATATCGAAGGCGTAAAAGCGACTTTCGTCGGCGAAATCAACGTTTACGATATTCTCAATGCCAACACACTGGTGCTCACAAAAGCAGTAGTACAAAAAATTGAGGAGGTGTATTCATAATGAAAACGGCATACGATGTAGTGGTTAAGCCAATTATCACTGAACACTCCATGTCTCAATCTTCTGAGCGCAAGTATACTTTCGAAGTAGACAAGAGATCAAATAAAACTGAAATCAAAGACGCTCTCGAGACGATCTTTGGCATCACAGTTGCTGACGTTAACACGGTTGTTGTAAAAGGCAAGCCAAAGCGTCAAGGACGTTTCGTCGGAACAACTAAAACATGGAAAAAAGCGATTGTCACTTTAACAGCTAACAGCAAAGAAATTGAATTCTTTGAAGGTATGTAATTAATCAAAGAAGGAGGGAAAAAACATGGGTATCAAAAAATTTAAACCTACTTCACCTGCAAGAAGACAGATGACGGTTTCTACCTTTGAGGAAATCACTAAAACAACGCCTGAAAAAAGCTTGGTCGAAGTAATCAAGAAGACTTCTGGTCGTAACAATCAAGGTAAGATCACTGTGCGTCACAAAGGTGGCGGTACGCGCGTTAAATACAGAATTATCGATTTTAAACGCACAAAAGACAATGTTCCTGCAAAAGTTGAGGCCATTGAGTACGATCCAAATCGTTCGGCAAACATCGCACTTTTAATTTATGCAGATGGTGAGCGTCGCTACATTATCGCACCGCATAAGTTAACTGTTGGCGACAGTGTTGTCAGCGGCACAGAAAATGTGGATATCAAAATCGGCAATGCAATGCCACTTAAGGCGATGCCTGTTGGTACAACAATTCACAATATCGAGCTCAAGCCTGGCAAGGGCGCTCAATTAGTACGTTCAGCTGGCTTGTCTGCTCAGTTGATGGCTAAAGAAGGCGATTATGCATCGTTGAGATTGCCATCTGGCGAAGTGAGAATGGTCCGTTCTGAGTGCCGTGCTACAGTAGGCGTCGTCGGAAACTCTGACCACTTCAACATCACAATCGGCAAAGCTGGTCGTAAGCGCAATATGGGCATTCGCCCAACAGTTCGTGGATCTGTAATGAACCCGAATGACCATCCACACGGTGGTGGTGAAGGTAGATCGCCAATCGGTCGTCCTAACCCAGTTACACCTTGGGGTAAACCAGCTCTTGGTTACAAAACTAGAAAGAAAAACAAATCATCAAATAAGTTCGTTGTTAAATCAAGACACGCGAAATAGTAAGGCGAGCTGGAGTAAAGCTCCAGCGAGCTTTCAATTCGGAGGGAGGACTAGCAAATGGGTAGATCTCTTAAAAAGGGACCTTTCATTCACAAGAGTTTACTTCGTAAAATCGAAGAGATGAATAAAGTAGAAGAGAAGAAAGTCGTGAAAACATGGTCGAGATCATCGACTATATTCCCGCAAATGATCGGTCACACGATTGCGGTGCACGATGGCAGAAAACATATCCCCGTTTATGTGACAGAAGAAATGATTGGTCACAAGCTGGGTGAGTTTGTCCCAACGAGAACTTTTAGAGGACACGCTGGCGACAAAACAAGCAAGAAGCGATAGGAGGTAAGAACAGTGAAGGCTAAAGCTGTTGCGAAATACATTAGAATCTCTCCAAGAAAAATGAAGCCTATCTGCGACCTTGTCAGAGGCAAAAATGCTAAAGAGGCTATGGCAATTCTCCAATTCACACCACGTAAAGGTGCTAGATTGTTGAATAAAGTGCTCAAGTCTGCAGTTGCCAATGCGGAAAATAATTTCGAAATGAACGCTGAAGCGCTTATGGTCGCTGAAGTGTTCGCTAATCAAGGTCCTACAATGAAGCGCTGGAAAGCGGGTTCTATGGGCAGAGCAAATCCTCGCCTCATCAGAACTTCACATATCGGCGTTGTGGTAGCAGAAAAGGAATAAGGAGGGTGCACGATGGGTCAAAAGGTTAACCCACATGGTCTTAGAGTCGGCATTATTAAGGACTGGGACTCAAAATGGTACGCAAACAAGAAAAATTTCTCTAACTACTTAGTAGAAGACTTTAGAATTCGTGAATTCGTGAAAAAAGAACTTTTCACAGCTGGTATTTCACGCGTTTATATCGACCGCCTTGCAAACGAGCGCGTTCACATCAATATCTTTACTGCTAAGCCTGGCATGATCGTTGGTCGTGGCGGAGAAAGCATCAAAACGCTTAAAGATGCCTTAGAAGGTATCACTAAGAAAGAAGTTAAACTCGATATTTCTGAAGTGCAAAACGTGGATAGCGATGCACAATTGGTTGCAGAGAATGTCGCTTCATCACTTGAGCGTCGTATCTCATTCCGTCGTGCAATGAAGCAAGTTATGGGCCGTGCAATGCGCGCTGGCGCACTTGGTATCAAAGTTATGGTATCAGGTCGTTTGAATGGCGCTGAGATTGCTCGTTCTGAAAGCTATGCTGAAGGTAACGTTCCACTCTCAACACTTCGTGCAAACATCGACTACGGCTTTGCAGAAGCAGATACTGCTTACGGCAAAATCGGCGTCAAAATTTGGATCTACACAGGTGAAGTGCTTCCACAAATCAGTGAAGCAACACGCCTTGTCAGAAAAGAAGCGCGTACAGCTAAAGCAGCTGCACCAAACGCTAAAAAAAGACGTCCTTCAAACCCAGAAGGTAAAGATAATCGAGGTAAACGTCCACAAGGTAACAGAAAGCCACAAGGCGATCGCAGACCACAGGGCGAAAGATAATAAGCGCATAGGAATGTTGCAAAGGAGGCTAAATTCATGTTAATGCCTAAAAGAGTAAAGCGCCGTAGAGTGCACAGAGGTCGCATGAAAGGTCATGCGCATAAAGGTAACACTGTGACTTACGGTGAGTACGGCCTACAAGCGATGGAGCCATGCTGGATTACTTCAAATCAAATTGAGGCAGCTCGTATCGCAATTAATAGAAAAATCAAGCGTGGTGGTAAAGTTTGGATCAAAATTTTCCCACACAAGCCAATCACACAAAAGCCAGCTGAAACGCGCATGGGTGCCGGTAAAGGTTCACCTGAGTACTGGGTAGCGGTTGTTAAACCGGGCCGTATCATGTTCGAGCTTTCTGGTGTTAGTGAAGAACTCGCAAGAGAAGCAATGAGATTGGCATCCATGAAGTTGCCAATTACTTGTAAGTTCGTTAAGCGTGAGAACGTTGAAGGTGGTGTGTCTAATGAAAGCTAAACAATTGAGAGATTTATCAGCTCAAGAGCTAAACAATAAGCTTATGGATCTTAAAGGTGAATTGTTTAACCTTCGCTTCCAACATGCGACAGGTCAATTGGATAATCCTCTTAAGATCAAGCACGTGAAACTCGATATCGCACGTGTGAGCACAGTAATCAAAGAAAAGGGACTTCAAGCTTAGATAAAGGAGGTTCACGAACGTGGAAAGAAACCGTAGAAAAGTAAAAGTTGGTCGTGTAGTAAGCGACAAGATGGATAAGACAATCGTTGTTGCTATTGAGGATTTTGTATCTCATCCGCTATACAGCAAACGTGTTAAAAGAACAGTGAAGTTCAAAGCACATGATGAGAACAACGTCGCTGCTATAGGCGATAAAGTAAAGATCATGGAAACTCGCCCCCTCAGCCGCGACAAGCGTTGGAGACTTGTTGATGTCGTTGAGAAGGCGAAGTAGTCAGAGGGAGGCTTTCATATGATTCAACAAGAAACCAGATTAAAAGTTGCCGACAACTCAGGCGCAAAAGAATTATTGACGATCCGCGTTCTCGGCGGTTCTAAAAGAAAGTATGCTAATGTAGGCGACATCATCGTTTGTGCAGTCAAAAATGCAACGCCCGGTGGTGTTGTTAAAAAAGGCGATGTAGTTAAAGCAGTAGTCGTTCGCTCTGTACATGGTATCAGAAGACAAGACGGCACTACAGTTAAGTTTGACGACAATGCTGCAGTAATCATTAAGGCGGACTTGAACCCAGTCGGGACTCGCATCTTCGGACCTGTTACAAGAGAACTTAGAGATAAGAAATTTACTAAGATCGTTTCGTTAGCTCCGGAAGTTCTGTAATATCAGGAGGTTGAACAATGCACGTTAAGAAAGGCGATACAGTAGTTATTACTACTGGCAAAGATAAAGGTAAAAAAGGTGTTGTCCTTATGGCTATGCCTAAAGCACAATGCGTCGTGGTAGAAGGCATCAACAAAGTTAAGAAGCACACGAAGCCAAACCCACGCATGCAAACTGGTGGCATTTTCGAAAAAGAAGCGCCCATTCATGCATCAAATGTAATGATTTGGGATGAAAAAGCGAAATCAGGTTCACGTGTCCGCCACACAGTTAACAATGGTAAAAAAGTCCGAGTAGCCGTAAAATCTGGCGAAATCATCGACTAATCCTAATGTGAAGGGAGGTTCACGAAGTGGCTAGATTAAAAGAGAAGTATCTAAACGAAGTAAAAAAAGCACTTGTGGAAAAGTTCGATTACAAGAATGTAATGGAAATTCCTAAAATAGAGAAAATCACTGTGAACATGGGCTTGGGACAAGGTAAAGACAACCAGAAGTATATCCAAGCTGCAATTGAAGAGTTGGGCACTATTACAGGCCAACGTCCAGTGCAAACTCGTGCAAAGAAGTCAGTTGCTAACTTTAAAGTAAGAGAAGGCATGACTGTCGGAGCGAAAGTAACACTTCGCGGCGAACAAATGTATGAGTTTCTCGATCGCCTTGTTTCTATCTCGTTACCACGCGTTCGCGACTTCAGAGGCGTGAGTGCTAATGCGTTTGATGGCCGTGGTAACTACACACTCGGCGTCAAAGAGCAAATGATTTTCCCAGAAATCGAGTACGATAAAGTAGATGCTGTGCGCGGGATGGACATCACATTCGTCACTACCGCTAAAACTGACGAAGAAGCGAAAGCGTTGCTTGCCTTTATGGGCATGCCCTTTAGCAAGTAGTAAGGAGGGAATTCCGTGGCAAAAAAAGCGATGATAATCAAACAAAGTAGAACACAGAAGTTTTCTACACGCGAATACAATAGATGCAAGCTTTGCGGCAGACCACATGCTTACTTGAGAAAGTTTGGCATTTGCCGTATCTGCTTCAGAGAATTGGCTTACAAAGGCCAAATCCCTGGCGTCAGAAAAGCTAGCTGGTAATACTCGAAGGGAGGTTCGAAGAATGACTTTCACAGATCCAATTGCAGATATGCTGACACGCATCCGCAACGCGAACACTGTTAAGCACGCGAGCGTTGACGTACCTGCATCAAATATGAAGAAGAGATTGGCAGAGATTCTTGCTGAAGAAGGCTTTATCAAAGGCTTTGACGTTATCGACGATGGCAAGCAAGGAATCATTCGTATTGAATTGAAATACCATAACAACGACCGCGTTATCAGCGGCTTGAAGCGCATTTCAAAGCCAGGTCTTAGAGTTTATGCCAACAAAACTGAAGTTCCAAAAGTACTTGGTGGCCTCGGTATTGCAGTGATTTCCACTTCAACGGGCATAATCACTGACAAAGTAGCTAGAAAACTTGGCGTTGGTGGAGAAGTGATCTGCTACGTTTGGTAGTCGATCTGAAAGCGGAGGAAATAGTATGTCAAGAGTAGGAAGACTGCCAATTGATGTACCTCAAGGCGTTCAAATCACAGTGAATGAGGCAAACTTAGTTACTGTAAAAGGCCCACTTGGTACATTGTCTGAGCAAATAGATCCAGCAATCACAGTGTCTGTAGAAGACAATGTGTGTTTAGTTACAAGACCTAACGACTTAAAGCGCAACAAGGCCCTTCATGGTCTTACACGCGCATTAGTATTTAATATGGTCGTTGGCGTTTCTAAGGGTTACGAGAAGAAATTGCAAATTATCGGTACTGGTTACAGAGCTGCTAAGAACGGCAAAAACCTCGATCTTCAACTTGGTTTTTCACATCCTGTTTCTATGGAAGACCCTGAAGGCATCACTACTGAGGTACCTTCTCAAACTGAAATTCTCGTAAAAGGCATCAACAAGCAACTCGTGGGCAACTACGCTTCAAAAATCCGCGAGTGGAGAAAGCCAGAGCCATACAAAGGCAAAGGTATTCGTTACTTCAATGAGAACGTACGAAGAAAAGAAGGTAAAACCGGTAAAAAGTAAAGGGGTGAAACGGAATGTTTAAAAAGCCTATTAAAAACGTTAGCCGTAAAGCTCGTCACCTGCGCGTTCGTAAGAAAATTACGGGCACAGCTGAGATGCCAAGACTGAACGTTTATAGATCGAATGCAAATATTTATGCTCAAATTATCGATGACATTAAGGGCGTTACATTGGTTTCTGCTTCTACAATTGATAAAGAGTTGAAAGTAGAAACAGGTAGCAATAAAGATGCTGCAAAATTAGTTGGCGAAGCAATTGCAAAGCGCGCGCTTGCTAATGGCATTGAAAATGTCGTGTTCGACAGAGGTGGCTATATCTTCCACGGTCGCGTGAAAGAACTTGCAGAAGCTGCTAGAGCTAACGGACTGAAATTTTAAGGGAGGTACATGAATGAGCCGTCAAAGAATTGATGCCAAAAAGTTAGACCTCAAAGAACAGGTTATCAATATTAATCGCGTCACTAAAGTTGTTAAAGGTGGCCGTAACTTCAGATTCGCTGCTCTCGTCATTGTTGGCGATGGCAATGGCCACGTGGGCATGGGTACTGGTAAAGCATTAGAAGTACCCGATGCAATCCGCAAAGCTATCGAAGATGCAAAGAAAAATTTGATATTTGTTCCGCGCGTTGGTACTACTGTACCGCATGAGGCACGTGGAAATTTTGGCGCAGGTAGCGTTTTAATCATGCCTGCAAAAGAAGGTACTGGTGTTATCGCAGGTGGTGCTGTTCGTGCGGTACTCGAACTCGCTGGCGTGCATGACGTTCGTGCAAAGTCTTTGGGAAGCAACAATCCAAAGAATATGGCTAGCGCTACACTCGCGGGATTAAAGACTCTCAAGACAATTGAAAGCGTTGCTAAGGCACGTGGCAAATCTGTTGAAGAGCTTTTAGGATAGGGGGTATAGACAATGGCTAAGCTCCAAGTAAAATTGACGAAGAGCACTATCGGTGCAATTCCAAAGCACAAAAAAACGGTCCAAGCACTGGGCCTCAGAAAACTTAATCAAGTAGTTGAACACAATGACAATCCTCAAATTAGAGGTATGATCAAGCAAGTGGTTCACTTGGTTGAGGTCAAAGAAGCATAGGACGGAGGTGCACATATGAAGTTACATGAATTGAGACCTGCTGAAGGCTCTACTAAGTCTAGAAAAAGAGTTGGTCGCGGTACGGGCTCTGGCTTAGGCACCACTTCTGGTCGCGGTAATAACGGTCAAGGCCAACGCTCTGGTGGCGGCGTAAGACCAGGTTTTGAAGGTGGTCAAATGCCACTCTTCAGACGTTTGCCAAAGCGCGGTTTTAACAATCATCGCTTTGCTACTGTTTACACAGTAATTAACGTTGAAGATCTTAACCGATTAGAAGCAAACACTGAAATTACTCCAGAATACTTGTTGAGCATTGGATTTATCAGTGCATTCAATGATGGACTTAAAGTACTTGGAAATGGCACGCTGACAAAACCTTTCACTGTTAAAGCTCAAAAATTTACTCAGTCAGCAATCGAGAAGATAGAAGCGGCTGGAGGAAAGGCAGAGGTGATCTAATTGTTCTCAACGTTGAAGAATGCTTGGAATATTCCTGAATTACGAAAAAAAATCCTTTATACGTTATTGATGCTCATCATATTTCGATTAGGTGCCAATATACCGGTACCTGGAGTAGATGGAGACAAGCTTGCAGCGTTGTTTGCAAACGATGAAGGGCTATTTAGTATTTTCAATCTGATGTCAGGCGGTGCATTTGCGCAATTTACGCTATTTGCACTCGGTATCTCACCATACATTACAGCCTCAATCATTTTAAACTTACTTCAAATCGCTATTCCAAGCTTGGAACAATTAGCTAAGCAGGGTGAAGAAGGCCGCAAAAAGATCGTGCAAATGACACGATATGGCACTGTGGTTCTTGCGCTCATCCAGGGGATTGGTTTTTCAGTTGGTATCTACAGAAATGCCTTCATTAGCTTTGACTTCTTTCACGTTGCAGTCGCTGTGTTAACGCTCACTGCGGGTACAGCCTTTATGATGTACCTAGGCGAGCACATCACAGAAAAGGGAATTGGCAACGGTATTTCGCTGTTTATCTTTGCAGGGATTATCGCGCGTTTCCCAGATGGCGTTGTGCAAACAATCATGAACGTTATCAACAAGCAATTAAACGTCATCAGCCTACTTATTTTCGTTGTAATTGCGCTTCTAGTTATAGCTGGTGTCATTATGATTCAGCAGGGCACGCGCAAAATTCCTGTTCAATACGCTAAGCGTGTTGTAGGAAGAAAAATGTATGGTGGCCAAAATACGCATATTCCGCTTAAAGTTAATCAGGCGGGCGTTATTCCAGTCATCTTTGCCATCTCTATACTTGCTTTCCCGCAAACAATTGCTTCCTTTATGCCAGGTACAGGATTCGCTAATTTTATTAACACCTACCTGACACAAAAGAGTATTGCATGGAGCTTGCTAGAATTTTTCCTAATCATATTCTTCACGTATTTTTATACTTCAGTTAGCTTCAATCCATTTGAAATTGCTGAAAACATGAAGAAAAATGGCGGATTTATTCCAGGGATTAGACCTGGCAGACCAACAGTAGATTACCTTCAACGATCAGTAAATCGTCTTACAATTGTAGGCGCACTGTTCTTAGGTTTCATCGCTGTTATGCCAAATTTTGTGTTGAACTTTACAGATATCTCATTTGCTCTCGGTGGCACTTCTCTACTAATCATAGTAGGTGTCGCGCTTGAAACAACAAAGCAAATCGAAGCGCAAATGGTGATGAGGAATTATCAGGGCTTCCTGAAGTAGGTGACTATGAGACTAATCTTATTAGGACCTCCAGGCGCAGGCAAAGGCACTCAAGCGAGTGCCATATGCCAACGCTACCAGATTCCACATATATCCACAGGCGATATCTTTCGCAAGAATATTAAAGAAGGAACTCCCCTTGGCGTTCAAGCTAAAAGCTATATCGATCGAGGAGAGCTCGTTCCTGACAGCTTAGTGGTAGATATTGTTGCTGACCGTTTGTTAGAACCCGATGCTCAAGTAGGCTTTCTACTCGATGGGTTCCCCAGAACAGTCTTTCAAGCAGATGCCTTAAAAGCGCTCCTTGAAAAGCGCGGTATTGCCATTAATGCAGTAGTTAACATTGTGGTTGATCCTAGTGTTT